>JAYULG010000087.1:0-17464 GCA_043763755.1 Akkermansiaceae bacterium
TCTTGATCCAATATCCATCATCTCCTATCAATCCGCCACACCTCCTCACCATAGCTTAGTTTAGCCACTGAGTGGTCGGATTTTCGGGGCCACCTCAGAGTGGTTAGTTCAGATCGATTGAATTGAATGAGCTAGTCGTACAATGAAATTGTCTTGTGCAACTTGGCAATCTTTTTTTGCTAGGACCTAGAGTTACCAAAGAATTCTCCATATTATCACGTTTATATCTGGATAAAAGATTCGATCTATCATTTTGATATGTTTTTACTATATCTAATTGGAATTTAAATGAGTGACAGTTAAGCATCGCCAACTTCCACTCACAGAAAAAATGCATTGTTGCGCGATAGCACATTGGGACAAAACACGGTAGAGATTCCCAAGACCTTTAAAAAAATATTTAAAATTTGAGCTGCTTTGCAAAGTCGCTCGAATTCGGAATCCTAAGCTCGTCTTATTGAAAATAACTCTTGTTTCGTAGCAGCAAGCAGACTATTTCATCGGAGACAAGTTGTCCTGTTGATGTCGATGAAACATTGTTTCGCTATTCTGAGTTCTACACTGGTTATTCTTGTGATGTTGAGCGGGGGCTTGTTCTGGATCTCAAAAGGAGAAGATTCGCAGGCACACAAAGGTTTTCCTCCAAATTCTGAAGGACATCCGCGACAACAGTTAGCTCCTCTCGAATCGTCTGTTTCCCCAAATTCTTCGAGCGAATCATCAAACCAAGCACTCACCGCAGATTCCGGAGGTCCAACGCAGCCCCCTGGAAACACTGCTCTCCTCACGCAAAAAAATCTTCCCTTAGGTGATTCGCAGGTTCCAGCCCCAAGCGCAAATCCTATAACTCCAGAACTACTAAAATCCACTCGCGAACAAACGGCCAACGGCATATCCATCACCTCCCTTCTCGCTGGCATTGAAATGACAGACGTCCAAGCGCGCGCAAAAGTGATCGAAGCAATTCGGTTGTTAGAAGACCGCCAAAACCAAGCGGTGATCGAAGAAGCTTGGCAGCTCGGAATTCCTACTAGGCTCGAAGGTGATGATGGGCAAATCTCCGTCCTCCATGATATCAGGGGTGGAGAGCCACTGTATCTGAAGACTTTCAATAAAAATGCTGCTATTTCTACGGGTGCGAACCTTCTATATCAATTTCCATACAATCTTAACGGCACAGGCATCAAAATCGGTGTGTGGGACAGCGGCTCAGTGCGTGCAAGTCACCAAGAATTTGGTTCACGCGTCAGCCTGAAGAACGCAAGTGCTTCTTTCAGTAATCACGCGACCCACGTTGCCGGGACCATCGGCGCGACGGGCATCTCGCCAGATGCCAAGGGAATGGCACCTCTTGTGAAAATCGACTCTTATGATTGGTTCTCAGATTTTCCAGAAATGACTGCCGCAGGAGCCACGAGCGCAGGCGATGTTTCTCGTATCCAGTTCTCAAATCATTCCTATGGTTATTATGCATCCACATCAGATATGGGGCGCTATGAGACGGAGGCTAGAGACTTGGATGCAATCGCCGCAAGCCTCCCATACTATCTTCCTTTCTGGGCAGCAGGAAATGAGCAAAATGAACTCACAGCCTTGGGTGGCTTCCAGTCGATCACTTTCAATGGTCTTGCAAAAAACATTGTTACTATAGGAGCGGTGAACGATGCAGTTGTCGGCACGCTTCGCTCACCCTCTGCGGGCACTATTGCTGCGTTCTCTAGCCTTGGCCCCTGTGATGATGGCCGAATTAAACCTGACTTAGTCGCGAACGGAATTAATTTGTTTTCACCTATCGGGAGTTCTGACAGCTCTTATGATACAATAAGCGGCACCAGTATGGCGACACCAAATGCCATCGGTTCCGCAGCACTTGTTACACAGCTCTATGCCCGAGAGTTTTCTGGTAAACGCATGCCAGCTAGTACACTCAAGTCCCTTCTCATTCACACTGCTGATGATATAGGAAACAGCGGTCCAGACTATACTTACGGCTGGGGCCTCATCAATGTGAAGGCTGCAAGTGACCTTATTATCGCTCACAAAAACAGTCTTAGCCTACCCAAAATCATCGAAGGGCAACTCACCAACGCTAACAAGACCCGCACCCATACTTTGATCTGGGATGGCATGAGTCCCATCCGCGCGACTCTCACTTGGACTGATCCAGCAGGCACCGCCCAAACCAGCCCGGACAGCCGCACACCAAACCTAAAACATAACCTTGACACAAAAATCACCGCTCCAGACGGCACAACTATTTACCAGCCTTTTGTGATGCCCTTTGTTGGAACTTGGACCCAAGCAGCGATGTCCGCACTAGCGACCCAAGGGAAAAACAATGTTGATAATATTGAGCAGGTTTATCTCGCGACCCCTTCCCAGATAGGCACCTACACAGTAACTATTTCTATCAATGAGAATTTGACTCTAGCGAGTCAGGATTACTCTCTGATCATGACCGGTGGGCAGTCCTCGCAGAGTAACCCCCCTCCTAACATATTAATCACGTCACCCATTGATGGCACTTCATACTTGCCGGGGGCATCTGTAACTCTTGCGGCTGAGGCTTTAGATTTCGCCATCGGTGGACTTGCAAGTACCGTCTCACAGGTGGAGTTTTTCAACGGTGATATTTCTCTCGGAGTGGACAGATCTCCTCCCTTTTCACTCAGTTGGAATCCGCCTTTGAGTGGCACCTTCTTGATCCGCGCAAAAGCCACGGATTCCGAAGGCGAGGCCGCCATGTCGGTAACGAATAGTATTCACGTCGTAATTGGAAATGGAGTTCCCATCGTAACAAGTTTCACACCAGCAGTGGGCCAAATTAGTTCACGAGTTACACTCCTTGGGAGCAATTTTGTAAATCTTACCTCCGTCAATTTCAATGGAAATGATGCAGAGTTCATTCTAGATTCTAGTAATCAAATCTCTGTCAGGGTTCCCCCTTCTGCAACTAACGGCCCTGTCTCTATCACCAATATTTATGGAACCGGGACTAGCACCCAAACCTTCAATGTGTACCTGCCACCGGTATTAATTAGTCAAATCTATTGTGCTGGCGGACACAGCAACACAAACTACCGCCAAGATTACATTGAGCTATACAATCGAAGCACGGCCCCTGTAAACTTGAATGGTTGGTCAATACAATATTCTATTGCGAATGGGAACACTTGGCAAGTGGCTACACTTAATGGCACCATTGGACCTGGAAAATTCTATTTGATAGGTCTCTATAGTGCCATTACAGGGACAATACTTCCCTCGGTGAATAGAACTGCGGCGATCAACTTAAATCCTCTCGGGGGTAAAATTGCCTTGGTCAATTCGACCTCTGCTCTCTTAGGATTTTCTCCGCTAGATTCTATCAATTTACAAGACTTCCTTGGCTTTGGCTCCGCCAATGCTTTCGAGGGCGCGGCAGCAGTCGCCACTGACAATCTCGCCTTGCACCGCACACTATCAAATGTCACTGACACTGGAAACAATGCAATGGACTTTGCACTCGGAAGCCCGAGTCCGAGAAACCTTGCATACATTCCCACCCCGGAAATTACCAGTAGCTCATCCATAGTTGCACTTGCAAACGAGGTTTTTCATTACCAAATCATAGCAACCTTCTCACCCACATCTTTCCAAGCAGGCGCTTTGCCAGACGGGCTTTCTTTCAACTCCTCGAGCGGGGTAATCAGCGGGATTCCCACTACAGTTGGAGTCCACTCCATTCCAATTGCAGCTTCTAATACATCAAGCACTGGCAATGCGATACTCAATCTCAGCGTAGAGCCTTCACCCTATGGAGGTAGAGTCGATATCTTTGCCGAGAACATCGGAATCGGCACGGCGACCACATCAATTGCAACCAACGTCTTCCAGAATATGAGCAAAACATTTACAGGCGGCGGCGTGAGCATTAAATCAGACGTTGCTTCGACGGGCTACTTGCGAGCATCGGCGGGTCGCAATGCAATATTTCCAAGCGGCGCAGGGCAGTTAGACATTTCTGGGATCAACACCCTAGGAATGTCTGATCTTACTATCTCTTTTGGTCATCACAAGGCATCAACTGACAGCAGCAACCAACTTGCTTTGAGTGTAAGTGCAGATGGGATCAATTATAATGGACTTTCTTACTCCAGACCAACTGGCGCATCTTCAAACCACTGGATGAGAATCAGCGCACAGGGAAATATTCCTTCCGTGCCTAATCTCCGCATTCGCTTCAAACAAACAAGCACGAATAGCACTTATCAGTTTCGGATCGATGATGTGACTGTGACAGGCACTGCGCCTCGGCTAATCTTTCCTGAAATTAATGTATCTGGGAATCTAACTTCCGTAAGTTCTATTTATGGAGGCTTATCGACCACGACGACAGGAATGACCGTTTCAGGAAGCGATCTCGCTGATTTTGTGTTTGTTTCCGCACCAGAAGGATTTGAAGTTTCGCAATCTGTGGCATCTGGCTTTGCTGGCTTACTTCAACTGGGTGGCTCCACCGTTTTACCGTCCACACCCATCTTTTTCCGGCTTGCGGCGGCTACCCCGGCGGGCTTTCATTCCGGTAGCGTAGTCTTTTCTACCACAGCCGGCACTACACTCAACAGAGCAATGCCAAGCAGCCAAGTGTCTAGAAAACTTCTTACAATTACGGCTAGTGATCTGATGAAACCATTTGGTACGACTCTCGCTCTGGGCCCGAATCAGACAGCATTTACCACCAGCGGTCTTGTCGCTGAGGAGAGCGTCGGCTCGGTCACTCTTACTGCAAGCTCCGGAGCATCAATTAGTGATTCACTGGGTTTGCACACCATCACTCCGAGTTCCGCCTCAGGTGGTAGTTTCAATTCTGATAACTACCTTTTTAATTATATCAATGGGACCTTAAACGTGGTGCCTCCTTCCTATGCGGAGTGGCTCACGCGTTTTTCAATCAATAGCTCAGAGCTAAATGAAGATACTGATCGTGACGGAATCGCGAATGGTATTGAAAACTATTTGGGCACTTCTCCCCTTCTAGCAACGACTAGCCTCACTGCTCTTGCTTCTGATGGGCAATCGCTCACCCTCTGCCACAGCAGGTCAAACATCGCGGCTGTAAATCTGATTCCGTCCTATGAGTGGTCCACAAATTTAATGACATGGTTCGCTTCTGGACAACAAGAAGGAGCTGCCACAGTAAATATCACAAGCACGATAGTTAACGATGCAGACGCGCCAGCTAATGACCTGATCGAAGCCACGGCTACAGTGAGCGGTGCCCCAGTGGGAAAGCTATATCTCCGGCTGAAGGTTACCAAGCCCTAGCACTTAGCCTGCTCACTGTTGATCTTGGATATATTCCTGCTTTAAGCCTAAGTCCTCTGGCGCATGCAGCACTAGCATCTTCATCCTGACATCTTTAGGTATGCTCGCACGAGTGGCCTTGGATACCACGATCATCATAAAGATTGCTAGGGGCACACACCAGATTGCTGGTTGCTCAGCGAGAATCCGCAACAGTGGATTTTGCGCCCAAAAATCATTGAGCGGCGCAAAGCCAGAGAAAATTTTCCCCATCGCGCCTTTGTCGGTCGCGAGGTTACTCGCATTGGTAATGGTGGCTGCGATCAATGCGCAGATGCCCCCACCGAGCATCCCCGTGGCGGCTCCCTGCATGGTCATCCCACGCCACCAAACGCTCATGAAAAGTAGTGGGAAATAACTCGCTGCAGCGATGGCAAACGCTTGGCCGACCATGAAGTTGATTTCCAAAGGTTCTACAAAGCAGCCAAGCACCACCGAGATTAGGCCAATCAAAACGGCACACCATTTGAACATTTTCATGCGTTCTTCAGGAGTGGATGATGGCCGGATCATCCGTCCATAAACATCGTGTGCCAAGGCTCCCGTCATCGATACTAACAAACCAGAAAATGTGCTCATGAATGCAGCGAACGCTCCTGCACAGGTGAGGCCACTGAGGATAGAGCCTAAGATCCCATACTTTTCACGAATCAAGATGGGTAGCTCTAACACAACTTTGTCCGGTCCCATGGAGCCGACTCCATTGTAAAGTTCAGGCAGAAAATTTCTGCCCAAGACACCAAATATCGGGGGGAAAATATAGAATACACCAATGAGAATCATCACCCACATCGTCGTTTTCTTCGCGGCAACTCCATCAGGGTTCGTGTAGAACCGAACGAGGATATGTGGCAATCCCGCAGTGCCGCAAACCAAGGCTACCACCAGTGAGATCGTATATAACAAAGAGTAGGGCTTTGATTCCTCGGCAGTCATGCCAGCAGCCTTTGTCGCCTTGGTGGTCAGAGGACCAAAGGGCGAAAGCCAGGCATCATCTTTCGGAGCTTTCTCCGGCAAAGGTTTACGCTCAAGTGCGGTGCCTTCGGTTGTTTGCACCAGCGCGGGTGGAGAACTGGTTTCTGTGTTTGTTTTATTAAGTGAAAGATTCTTTCCATATCCACCAAACACGGCAAGTAATACAAATATAGGGGCTGAAATTGCGAACATTTTGATCCAATACTGGACCGCTTGCACTAAGGTAATGCCCTTCATTCCTCCCAGTGCTACATTTAGGGTAATGACTGCCCCCACGATTACTACACCCACCCAGTAAGGAAGCCCGGGCAAAATATATGATAGTGTCACACCCGCACCTTTCATCTGGGGCATGGTGTAAAAGAACCCGATGAATAAAACAAAGCACACGGCGATCCGCCTGAACACAGGTGAGTCAAATCGACCCTCTGCAAAATCTGGAACCGTGTAGGCACCAAACCTCCGGAGCGGGCCGGCAATGAATAGCAGCAAAAACAAATAGCCGCACGCATAGCATACCGGATACCATAGAGCATCGTAGCCTGAGGACATCACCATACCTGCAATGCCCATAAAGCTAGCCGCGCTTAGATACTCGCCAGATATAGCAGACGCATTCCAGCCGACTGATACTGAGCGCCCAGCAACAAAGAAGTCAGACGCAGATTTAGAAGTTTTTGCGGAGCGAAATCCCATCCAGAGGGTGATCGCTACGGTGATACCTGAGAGGATAAGAATGGCAGGATCGATTTGTGAAAAGTCCATTGGAACAGTGATTAATGGGTTTAGAATTGTTACTTTTTGCGCTGGTTGCCCTGGGCTGCATAGAGCACCTCAGCTTTTTCAAGGGCGATGGAGCGGATGATAAAAACTTTCGCAATGATCCAAACATAAGGGAAAAACAAGACTCCGAGAATTAGCCAAGTGAGCGTGAAACCACCCACCCGTTGTGCCATGAAGGCGGGTGCAAAATAATTGAGTAATGGCAAACCAAACAATAAAACTATGAATGCGGAGGCACAGGCAATGGAAAGTTTCAATTGCCGCTTCATGAGGCCGTGTAGAAATTCTTCACTATGGATGAAATCGTCATGCTGAGGAGTGGGGTCTGACATTGGTTGAGTGGGTTAGGTGGCCAAACAAAATGCTTATGTTTGCTCCAGCAGCACAGAAGCTGGCAGCACTAGCGTCAAGGAGGAATTCCGAATGGGCTATCAACACGAAATTCCTCTATGAAAATGAACTTCCCAGTTTGCAGGTTTCGATTTTAAATCGCCCACAAGTTATGCTCCTACTTCATCGCTTTCTAGATCCATCGGTTGTATCACTGAAAATCTGCGGAGTGACCCTGCAACACGAAGCGCTCGATCTTGTAAAACTGAAGGTAGATGCCCTAGGTTTCAACTTCTGGCCTCAATCGAAGCGCCATCTCCCAGAGCCGGATGCTGCGTGGCTGAAAGACCTTGAGGGCGAAATTCTACGCGTGGGTGTGTTCGTCAATCAGCCGCTTGATTTTGCCATCCGCCTTTTCCATGAAAGTATGATCGACATCGTGCAACTCCATGGCGATGAGACTCCTCTCATGGCACGCACCCTGCGCGCGGCAGAAGTCCCATTCATCAAAGCACTCGGTGTGAGTGCTAAGGTGGATTTTGGCCATGCTGCAGATTTTGGGGCTGCTGCGATTCTGTTAGATACACATGCACCCGGGATCTATGGTGGGACGGGTGAAATTTTCGATTGGAATGTTGCTCAGGATTTCGCGAATGCGCATCCCGCCCTTCCGTTAATTCTTGCAGGCGGCATCACTCCCGAGAATGCCGCTCATGCCGCTGCAGCAGTGCATCCTGTCGCGCTCGATATCGCATCGGGTGCTGAAATTTCACCCGGGATTAAAGATTATAAAAAAGTCTCCGCACTACTAGCTGCTCTTAAACGCTGATTTAAATGTTTACGGACTCCCATTGCCATCTTGCGTCGCACCGCTTTACCGCTGATGAAATTCCCGCAGTCATCGCCCGCGCCAAAGAAGCGGAAGTATCACGACTCATTACCCTAGCCACTTGCCTCGAAGATGTTGCGCAAAATCTTGCTCTCGCTGACTACCCGCAGATCCATACCTGCATCGGGATTCATCCATGCGAAGTCCATCACGCACCTGACGATGCGGTGAGCTGCCTCGCAGAATTCACTGGCGATCCTCGAGTGTGCGCTCTTGGTGAAACTGGTCTCGATTACTACCATCCCGCACCCGCTGGCTGGGAGACCGAAGCCTTCCGCTCTCGGCAGCGCGAATTTTTACAAGCCCATTTTCAGTTAGCAAAACTGAGCGGCCTCAATCTTGTGATTCACACCCGCGATCATGAAGGTAGCGCCTCTTTTGAAGATGCCATGATGATTTACCATGAGTATCATCGCACCGTGCGCGCCGTATTCCATTGCTTCATCGGACCCTTTGAAAATGCCGAGCGCGTCATCACTCTCGGTGGCCTTGTTTCATTCGGCGGCGTGGCTACTTTCAAATCTGCAAAGCAAGTTCATGAAACAGTAGCGCGCTGTCCATCTGGTACCTTCATGCTTGAAACGGATGCACCTTACCTCGCCCCCGAGCCACATCGCGGCAAGCGCAATGAGCCAGCTTTTACACGCATCACTGCCACGCGCATTGCAGCGCTTCGCGGTGAGACTTTGGAGTCACTCGCATCCGCCACCGAGCAGGCCGTCCAAGCATTCTTTCGCCTCCGTGCAAGATCACTTGAATAAAAACCCTGCTTGGAATCGTTCAAATCCGCTGTAAAAGGTTTCTAAGTTCGAAACCTCGTTAGGACCCACTCACACACCTCCATGAAACCAATCCAAATCCTCGCCACCACCGCGCTAGCCATCGCCCTCACATCCTGTGCTGCCAATAATCCAACGTCCTACGATACCCCCGCAGCGAGTAGCCTAGCAGATGCATCAAGCGTTAATGCCCCCGTTAATCCGGTATATGACACACCCGCAGCCTATGAGGAAAACTCTGCCACTCCACTCGCGCCGCAGACTTCTCCATCCATGCCAAGTACCGCTGCCTCCGCGCAAACGCCAAGAGCTGCATCAAACGGAGCTGCCATCATTCACACCGTAGTCGCAGGAGATACGCTCTCTGGCATCTCCGCGAAATACAAAGTACCTTCAGCCGCCATCAAGCAGGCGAATGCCATGACCAAAGACACCGTCGTCCTCGGGAAAAAAATGGTCATCCCGCCACAGTAGTAAAATTATCACAGCACCCGGAATGATTGATTTCCGGTGCTCCCCCCATTTTATCCGTGATGTTTCGTTCTACACTGTTCCTAGTAGCACTGCTCTGCCAGCTACTCACGCCTGCGCTCGCTCAAGAACAGCCTCGCTCGAAGGAACAAGAAACTGCACTTGATGATCTCTTATCAGAGCGTGAATCCCTAGCAGCGCTCGAGCGCGTGATCGAGATTGCCCGCAACAACGGCATCGGTGAACAAGCCATTCTTGAAGCCAAGTTTCTCTTTCATGTGGACCGCGAGGAAGACGATGCCATTGCCGCACTGCTGCCTGCTTTTCTTACGCGCAACAATGCATTCAAGCTCGGAGACTCAGCCATCTTCAGCACCAAAGAAGATTGGCTTGCGGTGATCGAATACATTCACGCCATTTCAGATCTCCAGCAAGGTGACCATGCAGGTTTTAAAACTCACATCACCGAGGCCTTTTGGCTCAGCCCTCGTCAAGCATCCGCCTTCGCCCCGCACATTGAGCGCCTGCGTCTTACGGATGCCATGCAGCTCGTGAAGCTCGATTTCACACTCAAGCTCACGCCGCTCACCTCTGCCGAGCCACTCGCCCTCCAAGCTCTTTTTACCGGGAACAAAGCCATGCTGCTCCACTTCTGGTCACCTACCAGCCGCGAATGTGAAGACTCCCTCCCCGACTTTATCGCCACTGCCACCGCACTTCAAAACAAGGGCATCGCCATCGTTTCACTACTCACTGCTCCTTCACCGGAAAGCCTCACGAAGGCGCGCAACTTGCTCAAAACCTTCAGCCCAACGCCTCCAGGTGCATGGCTCATCGATTCCACAGAAGCACCACTCAGCCGCGAGCTACGCCTTCAGTCTTACCCACTCTTCGTGCTCGTTGCTCCCACCGGCTCCGTGCTCTTCAATGGCGATCCATCGGACGATTCATTCTGGAAAGCACTCCTCAAGATCGATCCAGAAATTGTCCGCCCTACGGCTCCGTGACTGCCTAGGCAATCGCCTTTGGAACTACTACATCCATCGTAGGAGAAATCTGAGCACGAAAATTATTTAAGATTTATTGAAAATACGTACATTTCAACTTGACGGAACTCCGAACTACTAGTTTCTTCGTCGGTAGCAACGAGATCTTACCCAATGGCACGCCCCGTCCATCCATCCAATCTTGAACTTCAAGCCCTGTCCGTGTTGTGGCACGATGGGCCATCTACGGTGGCCGTAGTACAAGAGACGCTGCCAGACCGGAAAGACCGGGCATACACCACGGTGCTCTCCGTGATGCAAAGTCTCGAGCGCAAGAACCTCGTGAAACGCGCAAGAGTGGGACGGGCCCACGTCTATGCAGCCGCTTATTCGCAAGAAGTCATCGTGCAGCGCGCCACTCATGATTTTTTGACAAACGCTTTTGGAGGACGCCTCGGTGAGGCGCTCCTCGCTATCCTCTCCGCCGGTACCTTAACGCCGGAAGAGAAAACAAACATCGAACGCGAACTCAAACGACATAAGACTATGGCTGCAAAAAAAACAGCGAAAAAAGCAGCGGTTAAAACCGCAAAGAAAGCCGTGAAAAAAGTTGCTACAAAAGCCCCAGCTAAAAAAGCGGTGGCCAAAAAAGCAGCCAAAAAAGCGGCAACCAAAGCCCCCGCCAAAAAGGCTCCTGCTAAAAAGGCAGCCAAAAAAGCGGCTAAAAAAGTAGCGAAGAGTGCCAAAAAAGTTGCTAAGAAGGCAGCCAAGAAAACAGTGGCTAAGAAAGCACCTGCCAAAAAGGCTCCAGCTAAGAAAGCTGCCGCCAAAAAAGCACCCGCAGCAAAGAAGGCACCTGCCGCGAAAAAAGCACCTGCTGCCAAGAAGGCACCCGCCAAGAAAGCGCCTGCAAAGAAAGCCGCCAAAAAGGCCGCAAAGAATTAATCCAAGTGGCTTGCGGATTCTAGAACCTCGGTTCGAGTTTCCCACAAGTCACATCAAAGGCGGGAGATCTAAGGATCTTCCGCCTCTTTTTTAATCAGAAAAAGGGATTGCATCTCGCCAACACCTCATCCTAGGTTCTCCCGCCCCACGGCAACCTAACTACGCGCGGTTAGCTCAGTGGTAGAGCACCTCCCTGACACGGAGGGGGTCACTGGTTCGAACCCAGTATCGCGCACCATCTCACTTCTCTGCCCTGCCTTTATGTTGAACTCTGCGAGTCACGCAGCGCCGCCAGCACCTGAAGAACTCAGCGCTCTTCTCCGCCTGCTTGACGATGATACACCTGCCGTCCGGGCCCGCGTCATTGAGCGACTCTCTCTCTGCGGTGGCGACATTAGTGAATGGTTCGCCACCCAATCTCAGGCACTTGGGCCGTTTGAAAAAGTAATCCTGCTACGCGCTCTTAAAAATTCCCGGCGTGAGAATCTCATCCGTGATTGGATCGTCCCCACCGGCGGAGCGGCTGCGCTCGCTGAAGATTGGGAGACGCTCGAAGCCCTCCTCCGCACCCTCTCAGATTTCCTACACGATGGTATTTCACTTCGCCAGCCCCTTGGTGATGCGCTTGATCTGCTCGCGGAAGAAGCCGAAGAAGCAGGCATCACCAGCGCCAAGCACCTTCGCAAATTCCTCTTCGATGGTAGCCGTCTGAGAGCCAACAAACTCGATTACTACGAGCCTAGTAACTCAGACCTTGCTTGGTCCATCGCAAATGGCCACTCGAATCCCATCGGCCTTTGTCTGATTTTCATCCTCGTTGCGCGCAGACTCGATTTCGAGGTGGAAGGTGTCAATTTTCCCGGTCACTTCATGTGTCGCATTTACGAAGAGGGCTACCCACTCATCATCGATTGCTTCGACAATGGCCAACTGCATCTCCAAGGCACCCTGTTAGAAAGTCCCCAGCTCACCAAGCAGCAACGCCAAATTCTCCGCCAAACTGCGGACCCCGGCACCATTCTTCTGCGCCTGCTTGCGAATCTCCAACAAGCTTTCCAAGAAATGGACCTTGAAGAAGACATTGAACTCATCAAGCAGCTTCAGAAGACTCTTGCTTGATAAGTTCAATGATGGTTTTGGAAAAATGGCATTTACGCAGTTCTAGGAAAGAAATCGACGCCCTTTCTTGCAGCCGCCGATTTGATAGATGAATGAGAAGAGCGACAGTAAAGTCGCGACTCCTTTGGCGTTCTTACATCGCCTTGGCGCGGTCGAGGCCTCTCTTGCTTGGAAGCGTATGTAAGCACGGTGCCATCATCCTAGATGCTAATCTCGACGCCGAGGCACAGCTTCATAGTTCAAGATTAACATTGAAATATGGACATTAATAATCCAAATATCGCTGTTGATGTTACGGCGGTGATATCTTTTGGACGAAATCCGCACCGCATTGGACCGCAGTCAAATCGTTGCACTTCTGGGCCACGAAAAGCGGGCAAAAATTCGCTAGCAAGAATCATTGCGGCAGAACGAGGTGAACCCTATTCGACCTAGAAAATCCCACAGATGCCAACCGCTTGAGCGTGCCCATGCTGGCCCTGGAAAAATTGACCCGCCTGATCGTGTTGGACGAGTTCCAGGCTGTGGCAAATGCTCACACACCATCATGGCAGTATATCCAATGGTTCGGAAATCGGTCGCTCGCTGGGTGAGTCAAATCAAACCGTCCGGCGCCACCTCGACATCCTAACAAACGCCTTCATGGTCCGGCAGCTTCCGCCTTGGTTCGAGAATCTCGGAAATCGCCTCGTTCGGCATCCCAAAGTCTATGTCCGGGACACTGGCCTGCTCCACGCACTATTAGGCCTCACCTCGCCCGCCGCCGTCGAGGGACATCCCAAGTGCGGGGCCTCGTGGGAAGGCTTCTGCATCGAACAAATCCTCCGCCGCACCGATGACCGCCAAGCCTATTTCTGGGCCACCCACTCCGGCGCAGAACTCGATTTGCTCTCGCTCCTGAACGGCCGGAAAATCGGGTTCGAGTTCAAATACAGCGATGCTCCCAAGACCACTAAGTCCATGCACAGCGCGGTGGAAAGCCTGCAATTGGACCAACTGCTGGTCGTCCACCCTGGTGAGGCTTGTTACCCGCTCACGGAAAAAATCCAGGTTTTATAACTCCCGGCGGCGTTGCGGGAGCTTGAGGGGTCTTGAATGCGTTAAAAAAACGCACGTTGATAAAAACGGGCGATGTGATCGGGCGGAGGGAATACGGTCTCGAATAGGATCATTTTGGAAGTTCCAAATTCCCGCGTGCTCCGTGCCAGATCCGCAGGATGGAGAGCATCATCGCGTCGTCGTCAATTTCATAGACGATTCGGTAGGGGCTGACGACGAGTTCCCGGAGAAGGTCCTCCCGATATTCAGGCACGATCCTACCAATCCTCGGAAATGTCTGGAGGGAATCGACTTTGGTCACGATCAAATCACCGAAACGTTTCGCAACCTTCCGGTCATCCCGCGCGATGTAGCGGACAAGGTCGCGTAGGTCGGCGAGTGCGGCATCCGCCCAGACTACTCGGTAAGCCATCCGTCGAGGAGGTTGCGGACTTCTTCGTGTGGGACAACCTCACCACGCCGGACTTTCTCACGGGATTTTTCAATCGCGGCGAGAAAGTGGATGCGCTCCTCGATTTCCTGCCAGGAAGTATTATCGGGGAGCCCCTTGATGGTTTCCATGGCGAGTTCCTTGGTGGACATGAGAAGAACTTAGGGGAATTCCGTTTCGGATTCAAGGCTGCAAAAGCCCTCCGTGGTGCAGCGAGGAATTATGACGCGATATCCTCCAGCAACTCCCTCAGCGGAAAAAACGCCTCGTCATCCCAGTTGATCGGCAGGTTTGGGATCGCATACTTGAGAGACATCCGATCTTTCGCTCCCGCTCCTTGTGCCGCGATGGTCCAAATGACGAAACGGGCTTTTTCATGTACCGCTTCGCCGTGAAGGCCGTTCAAACAGCTCACAAATGAATCCAGACAATTGAAAACATCCGGAATTTGGGCTCTCGACGATTCTAGACAAAGGGTTTCGATCATGCCGGTTTTGCCGGGGCCTGGGATGATCCATGCGGCGAGTTCCGGCTCGGCTTCGCGTTTGATCCATCCGCCCGGTGTTGTGGGTTCGCAGGAAAACGCTTCCGCAATTGAATCCTTCAAGGCCTGCCAGGAGGCCTCGAAATCCGAATCAGCGTCGCGTGTCACAAGAACGCGGGAATATTCGCCTCGGACGTATTCAGGACTGGTCTTGAGCAAATGGAGATAGGCGCGGAGTTTGTCTTTTCCGCCGTATTGTTGAAAGATCAGCTTGCCTTCCAGCCCGGCTTTTTCTGCCAGAGTCTGGATCACAAGGAGGTTTTCCTTGCCCTCGCAGAGAACGAGCGGTTTCGGCGTGTGCGGCTTCACCGCATCTCCCGGTTGAATTCGATGGCCGTTTGCATCTCGTCCTTGCCAAAGGTGGTGGCGACGATCTTGCCCGGATCGTCAACGCGACGATCGAGACGGAGGAAACGAAGGGGATCTCCTTCCATCGAGGCTGCTGCTTTGTGAGCGGCTTCCATGCACTCGCGGCTGTGAGTGGTGGCAAAGAGTTGGACGTCTTGGTCTTCCAAAACCGCCATCAGACCTTTCCAGAAATCTTCCATACCTTCGTAGTAGAGGCCGTTTTCGATTTCATCGATGAGGAGGATTTTCGGGCGGTTGGCGAAGATCTCGCAATAAATTTCCAGTGTCCGTGCGAATGCTTGGCCGAGCTGGGTGAAAGGGAGCATGGGTGAATTGCCTAGGTCCACATAAACTAAATGCGGATTAGTGCCTTGTGGCCTTGCATATCGAAGCCGACGGAGGCGGGGCTCAATTGATTTACGTAACAGCTTCTCCAGCTTGATCTCATTTTCCGGATTGAGCGGCGCGATCTGATTGAATAACTCTGAAATATCGCCAGGATCCGCCTGCTTTGTGGGGACAATTGAAAGTTTCGTCCTCACTCGCGCCCGATGAATTTCGAGATGGCCATCGGAATCAAAACTAACAGTCGCATGTGGTTCGAGTTCAAACACGTCTCTCGATTTTACGGGATCCACAAATTGTGCGGTGCCATTCTCAACAAGGCCTTGAAGTGAACTGCCTGTTGCATAGCCGCCATTCGCTTTGATCGAGAGTTCCAAGGTGCTCTCATTCATAACCAGTGATCGCCAAAATCCGATCCCTTGGTCCATTGCCTCGTGGGGTTGCTTGCGAAATGTTTGAGGAAGATTCCTTAGCTGATTTTCGTTGCCATAAAGCAACACCAACGATTCCAAAATTGAAGTCTTCCCTGTATTGTTTCCCCCTATGATCAGGTTAGCACGCCCGAGATTCTCGAACTCGATATGTTCAAGTCCGCGAAATTGTTTCAGCTCAAGGGTAGAGATCATTGGGATAGGCGGACGCTAGCGACCTGAGTAGACGAGGTCAAACCTGCTCTTGGATGGTAAACTTGGAGTTGCGACGGCTTCAGGCGAAATGAATTCCGCAGTCCGTAAAGATAAAAAAAACCGGCGGCCCTTATGGGGACGCCGGTTTGATGATGGATGAACAGAAGAGGCGACAATAAGGTCGCGACTCCTTATTCAGCAGCGACGGGCTGCTGGGCTTCGGCTTGCTCGGCGGCTTGGTTTCTCAACCAGGCGCGGCGGGACATTTTTACGCGGCCTTTTTCGTCAACGCCGAGGCATTTGGCGGTGATGGTGTCGCCTTTTTTGACGATATCGCCGACGTTCTCGGTGCGGCCTTCGGCGAGCTCGGAGACGTGGACGAGGCCGTCTTTACCAGGGAGCACTTCCATGAAAGTTTGAGAGATGAACTCCTCCCATCAGACCCTCCTTGAAGCGATACTGGCGACTTGCCGGTATTTCAGAATCTTCGAGTCTGAGGTCAGGATCTTGAGTCCATGCAGACGCGCAGTGGCCACAATGATTTGGTCCGCTGGATCCTTGTGGCTCCATGCGGGCAAACGAGTGGCATCAATCGCAATTCCCGGGGTGATCTCCAGAACGCACACCCGGTTGCTCGGCAGGGCGAGTTGAAACCATTTTGACAAAGCCATCCCAAAGACGAGCTCGCCCTTGGCTTCCTTTCTGGAGATTTCCAGCAAACTGATGGCAGAGACATAAACCAGCGGCTCGCTAGCGAGGAGTTTTCGCACCGAGGGGCGCAGTCGTTCGGGAGCTGCGAAGGCATCCAGCCAAGCGCAGGTGTCGAGCAGAATGGTGGCGTTCATCAGAATGAAACAAACTCAGCTTTCCCAATCGGAAGAATCCCATGCCGGGCCAGCGGGATCATAGTTCGGCCCAAAAGCGACAGTCCCCGTGCCGCTGCCTATCCAACTTCCCAAATCCGGAGCGAATGTCGCTGCGTCTGGGGACTTCACAACGGCCACCTTCTTGCCGTGTCGCGTCAACTCGATCACGACGTCTCCCTTCTCCACCGCCCGGATTTCCTCGGTACAGTGTGCCTTGAACTCGGAAACGCTGATTTGTTTGGTGGTCATGCGACGAAATATAAATTGACTAGAATATTGGTCAATATGTTTTATCAGGGACTAACTCAGGCTCGTTGAAATGATCGCACGTTGAAAACAAAAAACCGACGGCCCTTGTGAGGACGCCGGTCTGATTGGATTGAAGCGAAGAGCGACAAGCGTGTCGCGACTCCTTATTCAGCGGCCACGGGCTGCTGGGCTTCTGCTTCAGCGGCTTTTTGGTCGCGGAGCCACGCGCGGCGGGACATTTTCACGCGGCCTTTTTCGTCAACTCCGAGGCACTTGGCGGTGATGACGTCGCCTTTTTTGACGATATCCTCAACGTTTTCGGTGCGGCCTTCGGCGAGTTCGGAAACGTGGACGAGTCCATCTTTACCAGGGAG
>JAYULG010000088.1:0-1311 GCA_043763755.1 Akkermansiaceae bacterium
CTCGCCCGCATCAAGACCCCGTCCGCAGTCCCATTGAAAACCAAAGCGGTCCGGGCCAAGGCATAGAAATAGCTCATCGATCATTACCGTCTTTGATCAAGGAGCGCAAAAGTCCGTCAACTTCACTCCTTTTCCAATCAAAAATCCAAAATCAACAATCCTCAATCGTCATTCCATCCTTCTTCACTGCTCACTGCTCACTCGGCACTTCTCTCCCTCTTCCCTGAAAACTGAACACTGAAAACTAGCAACTTCTTCCCCCTCTTCCCAATAACTCTTAACAAATAACTTCTAACCTTGTCTTCACATCGCCGCCGAGCTCTCTAAAAATGTGCCTCAGTGTCCAGAACGCCGCGCGCCTCGCCCACCCCATAAGGAGCCGCGACATTCCTGTCGCATTCTTCACCCCAACCTGAATACACTCCCCCCAGACTAATCATTTGCCTATCCTGCGACTATGAAAACGAAATTACCTGAACCGGAAATCATCACCCGCAAAGGGAAAGCCGTCTCGGTCATTCTCCCCATCGAGATATACCAAGAGATGCTTGAACGCTTGGAAGATGCTGATGACATCGCTTGGCTCAAGGAAGCGCGAAAAAAGCCACAGTCCTTCCGTAATCTCGAAGACGTGCTGGCAGTCCTTGGCATTTAGCTTCCATGTTCCAGATCATTGTAGAGCGATCGGCGGAAAAAGATCTCAAGCGGATCGCCTCTGAAGTCAGACCAAAGCTGGCTACCGCAATCCGAGCACTCGCCGTGGATCCGCGTCCGCATGGTTGCAGGAAACTCGTTGGCTCAGAAAATGACTGGCGCATCCGTGTCGGGGATTATCGAGTCATCTACGAAATCGCCGACGAGATCCAAATCCTCCGTATCACCCGCATCCGCCACCGGAAGGATTCTTACCGCTGAATACGCCCCATCGACCTCATCTCACTGCCATGACCCTGACCGCCGGGCTAAATCAGAAAGCAAAAGCCATCCTCATTCGCGAGTTGGGATCTGTGGACTACGCCCGCTTCATCCAGCAACACCAAGAGGGCACAGGCGACTATACCCGCGACCGTCACCTATTGCTCGGCGAGGAAAGCACCCGCACCCTCCATGAACAAGCCGCCCGTCTTGCCGCAAATGACGAACTCGCACGACCGGAGGGAGCAAAACCGCTATCCACAAACGTTTGAATCGGACTCAATCTATCGGCAGGGTGCCTACATTAGGGAGGATACCCTCTAAGCGAATCTAACAGTTCTGTACACGACATCTGGTATGTTCAGATTCCTTGAATGCCCAGAAATCCGAACAAGA
>JAYULG010000089.1:0-1301 GCA_043763755.1 Akkermansiaceae bacterium
ACGACCCTGGGGCGGTATCAATCCAACCCAAACCAAGTCATGGGCTTCCTACGCAAGGCGGACTTGGGAATCGCCGAGATGCGGGTGAGGACGAAGCGAATGCCAGCCCAATTTCTTCAGCAACTTCCCAAGGAAGTCGCGGAACGCTCCAAAGACTCCGAAATGGTGAGCGTCGATCTATTCCACACCGGCAGCGGAGGAGAGCGCCATCCGCTGGAGATGAATCAGGAATCGTCGGGAACCCAGCGCTTTTTCGACCTCATCGGCCCTTGGTTGGAATTGATCGAAAATGGTATGGTTCTCTTCCTAGACGAACTCGAAACCAGCCTCCATCCCTTGCTCACCCGTGAGCTGATCCGCATCGTGATGGACCCGGATCTCAACACAAAGAATGCCCAGATCATTTTCGCCACTCACGACCCATTGCTGCTGGATACGGCACTGTTGCGCCGGGATCAGATTTGGCTCACGGAAAAAACCCGCGAGGGCGATTCGATAATCTACGCGCTGAACGAATACAAGAACCCGCCCTCTAAACGTGAGTCACTGGTCCGGGGATACCTTTCCGGTCGATACGGAGGAATTCCGTATATCCCTGAATCGTTGCTTACCGCTCCAGAACCCAGAGCCGTCACGGTCCATGAGTAAATCAGGAAAAAAACGGAAGAGCTACTTCGGTGCCGGATTTTCCCAAGCTTCTTTCGAAAGGCCTGCTTCCCAGACCAAACCGCCGAAAAGCATCCTGATTGTTACTGAGGGTCAGGTCACCGAACCGGTGTATCTTCGGGCCTTGGCAGCTCATTGGGGGCTCCATCCTCACGTGACCACAATCAAGCCAGGCGGCGAGGGTATTCCGGCAAATCTCGTCACCACCGCACTCGCGGTAAGGGAGCAAAGGGCCACCGACGACAAGGCGGGCAAACTCCCTTTCAACCAAGTCGGCAGTTTCGATGAAACGTGGATCGTCTTTGATACCGAGCATGCCGCCAGACAGGGACGATTAGATGATGGAATCCGCTTGGCGAAGTCGCACGGCATCCAAATCGCCCACAGCACACTGTGCTTTGAATTCTGGCTCGTTCTTCACTACGCGCTGAAAGCCCGTCCCATGGACACGTGCAAACAGACCTGTTCCTTGCTTGAGGAGGTGGCGGGATTGAAAAAACGCAGCTATTCGAAAACCAACGGGGCAACGACCGAATTCATCGACAAACTCATCTGTCAGGTATCCTCGGCCGTTCGGAATGCCGACCTACTGGCAAAGCAGCAGGCTGGAGAGCCGATCCCGGTGAATCCATCCA
>JAYULG010000090.1:0-4522 GCA_043763755.1 Akkermansiaceae bacterium
GATTTTCACCCACAAGCGCGGGACTCATGGGGCCAAGGATTTTGTTTTCGCTGAGGATGAATGTGACTTTGCGGGCGAGTGGCGGGCCTTCGAATCTGCGGAGGCGATGGGGTTCGATCTTAGACGTTGCGATGCATTGGGGATCATGGCTCGGAGTGCGTGGGAAACGGCGCAGGGATATGATCGGCTGCTATCGATGGCGCGGCGTTTCGGCTGGGAATGCGGAATTATAGATTTCAAAGCTCATGCAGACGCAGTGGGAAAAGCGATGTTAGCCGCTTTCAGTGATCAGCTCGCCATGCGGATGAGCCAAGGCACGCTCGCCTGCAAGCTGGTGGGAAACCGCAAGGGCAAGCTGGATGAAAATTCGTGTGTGAGAAATGCAGCGGCATTCGTGGCAGCGGAAATCACCGAGGTAGAAGCACGGGAGATCGTCGTGCATTTACGCCGCGCCACCGCGATCAATCCCGCATGGCTTGGCGCACTTTTCCCTGAGGATCTCCACCAGTCTGATGGCGCATGCTTCGATGAGATTCGCCGCCGTGTGGTGTCTCGCAAAGAACTACGCTTCCGTGATCTCGTCATCGAGGCGAAAGAAAATGACCAAGGGGTGAACCTCAATCAGGCCGCAGAAATTTTAGCGGCGCGAGTGATTACTGGGGAATTGATTTTAAAAAATTGGGATGATTCCGTCAGCCAGTGGACGGCGCGGCTGGCATTGATCAGCAAATGGATGCCAGAGCTGGAAATGCCGGGATGGACTGATGAAAACCGTGCGGATGCCATCGCCCAAATCTGCCACGGCGCAGTGAGTTACAAGGAGATCAAGGAGGCGAACGTGTGGCGCGTGCTGCGCGAATGGCTCAATGCAAATCAAGCTGCGGCCCTAGATTCATATTGCCCAGAGCGCGTGCATTTGCCCAACGGCCAATCGGCAAAGATCACTTACTCAGCCGAGCGAGACCCATTCATTTCCCTGCGAGTCTCACACTTGTTTGGAATATGGGAAACACCCAGAATCGCCAGTGGCCGTGTGCCACTACTCGTCCACATCCTCACACCCGGGCAGAAGCCATGGCAGATGACCAAAGATCTAGCAGGCTTCTGGGCCACAGGTTATGCCCAAATGAAAAAGGAAGTTGCTGGCCGCTACCCACGCCACCCATGGCCCGAAAATCCGCGGGAGTGGGTGGCGGCAGGAAGTAAGCGCCCTTAAAAACTTATTCTGCGGTTTTAAGAACAATGTCTTTAAATTGCACAGTCATCGGCTTTCCGGCGTGGAGCTGTAGGGCGATGATGCCGGTTTTTGCTCCGGCAGTGGACTCATCCATCACTTCTGCGGTGGCTATGCCGTTGATGAAATGTTTAAGGTGGCCGCCCTTCGCAGTGATTACGTATTCGTTCCACTCCGCTGGCTTGATGGCGGCTTGAATTTCATCAGATTTTCCAACTTTACCGACGACTTCGATTAGCGGTTTGCCAGGCTCTGCACCATCCTTGATGGTGACTTTTTGCCCGCGCTGGGCGAGGATTCCCCTGCCTTTTTCCTCATAGAGAATGCCACTGTAAGTTTTACCAGATTCGAAATCTGCTTGGTAGCCAGCGACTACTGAGTATGCAGGATTCACGATTTTACTGCGATATTGCACGCCGGAGTTTGCAGATGGCTCACCGCCACCTTCACCATCAGTGATCTTGTATTTAAAATGCAGCTCGAAGTCGCCCACTTCCACGTCTTGGAGGATTAGAAATGTATTTTCTTTTACTGGGTTTTCAGACGTGCTCTGGCCAGTGATGGCACCGTCTTTTACACTCCAAAATTCGGGCTGGCCCTTCCATCCCGCGAGGTCTTTGCCGTTAAAGAGGGATTTTTCCCCAGCTTGGGCAACGGCGATAAAACCGAGTGAAGCGAGCAGATACGCGTGGATTTTCATAGTGGCTCCGCTACGTGGGTGGTTGGTGGATTTTATCGAAGAGTTAATTTTGAGCATATTTCCTTTTGGTTGCTCCGGCAGCTTGCACTTTCGCGCATGGTGATCAATCTCTAAGAATCCTGATGCCGCTGCTCGCAATTCGCAATCTCACCACCCGTTTTCACACGCGAAATGGAATTATTCATGCCGTGGAGAATGTTTCTTTCCAGGTCGAAGCAGGAGAGACCATGGGCATCGTCGGCGAGTCTGGCTCGGGGAAATCGGTGACTTGTTATTCGTTGCTAGGTCTCGTTCCGCAGCCGCCCGGGCGGATTCACAGTGGGGAAGCAATTTTTAAGGGAATCGATCTCCTCAAAGCCGGACCCAAAGAGCTGCGCAAAATCCGTGGGAAGCGAATCTCGATGATTTTCCAAGATCCGATGACTTCGCTCAATCCCTTCATGAAAGTGAGCGCACAATTGACGGAACCACTGGCCATTCATAAAAACCTCCATGGTAAAAAGGCGCTCCATCTCGCGATCGATGCGCTGACCGAGGTGGGCATTCTGGATGCTGAAAAACGCATCCATGCGTATCCTCACGAATTTTCCGGAGGCATGCGGCAACGGGTAATGATCGCCATGGCATTGATCACGCGGCCAGAGCTGCTGATCTGTGATGAGCCGACGACGGCACTGGACGTGACAGTGCAAAAGCAAGTGCTTGATCTCATCCGCGAGCGGCAAAAACAACTTGGAACGGCGGTCATTTTCATCACCCATGATCTCTCAGTGGTCTCGGAAGTGTGCGATCACGTGGATGTGATGTATGCCGGGCGGATTATCGAAAGTGCGCCCAAGACCGATCTGTTCTTAAAGCCGCTCCACGCCTACACCCGCTCCCTGCTCAAGTCCATCCCGGCCAGCCATGCGAAGGGTGAGGCGCTCTACACGATCCCCGGCTTGCCCCCAGACCTCAGCCGCTTGCCGTGTGGATGTGCCTTCCGTGAGCGCAATGCCATCGGCAAGGCTGAGCTATGCCTCGCGGATCAGCCACCGCTGCTGGAGGAGGTGGAACCAGGGCATTTTGTGCAAAATTGCCCAGGCTGTTTGGCAACTCGTGACTCAGTGGCCCTCGCCTCTTGCTAGGATCACCGCTTCTTCTTCGTGCGAGTGGATTTGCAGAGAAACTTGCACGCCCTCGCGGTCTGCCGCCGCTTTGAGCACGCTGCGGATGGCGGATGCGGTGAAGCCATTGCGCCCGATGAGCATCGCCACATCCTGCTTGCCTAACACGAGCTTAAATCTCAGCCGTTTGGGGCTGAGCTCGGCGACTTTGAGCTGCGCTTGGGTTGGATCGTCTATCAGCTTGAGCGCCACATATTGGAGGAAATTTCGCAATTTTTCGGTCGCTGGCTGCATAACTTGGGTAGAGTGCATAAGGAAATTCATCTTCGCAAGTGCTGGTTCGGAAGGCGCAATTTTAGATTTGCCACTTTGCTAGTTCGGGCTACCTCCCCTGTATGCAAAAGTCCCCGCCCGCCGCTCTATCCATCGCAGGTTCGGATTGCTCGGCGGGCGCTGGAATCCAAGCGGATTTAAAAACCTTCCAGCACTTCCGCGTCCATGGCCTCACTGCGGTGAGCTGCGTGGTTTCGGAAACGGCGCAGATCGTCCGAGCGGTGCATCCTGTCCCCATAGCGATTTTTGAGGATCAAATCACGCTGCTGTTAGAGTCATTCCAAGTCGCAGCCGTGAAAACAGGTATGCTTTTTTCCGCTGCACATGTGAGCGCGGTGGCCAAGATTTTGAAAAATTACAGAAACTTACCATCGGTGGTGGACCCGGTGATGATTGCCTCCACGGGTGCTTCTTTGCTCGAGCCAGAGGCCATCGCGCTTTATCGAACTGAGCTGTTACCGCTGGCCCATTTGATCACGCCAAATCTTGCCGAGGCCGAGTTTTTGCTAGGCGAGTCGATTCCAAATGAAGCTGCGCTAGAGAGCGCGGCCCGCAAGCTTTCCGCGCAGTTTGGCACTGCGGTGCTGCTGAAAGGCGGCCACCTTGAGGGCGATGTCTGTGTGGATCTTTTGTGCGATGCCGGTGTGGTCCATCACTACGCCGCGGCGCGAATCTCGGTGCCAAGTTCGCATGGCACTGGCTGCACTCTTTCCGCTGCCATCACAGCGGCTTTGGCTCTGGGGCAGACGCTTCCAGCATCCATCGCCACAGCGAAGGCATATCTAGGAGAGACGCTCCGCCAATCATACCAGTTTCCACAGGGCATCCACGCGCTGAATCAAGGCACATCCTTCGTGAAAAACGAGGCGTGACACGCCGAGAAGAATGGCTAAGGTCTCCTAAGTATTGCTGCAAAACTTTTTCCTCCTCGCCTCACTTATGGATCACCCAGTCAACTCTCTCGGTTATAAAATCCTCAACGCTTCGCTCGCTGAGGAGCAGCCTGATGCAAGCGGATTTTCAACTCTCTCGCGGCGTGGTTTTCTCCTCACCGCAGCCTCATTGACGAGCTGCGCAGCCGCAGAACCTCTCAAGCCGAGGCCAGCAGCCTCGTTTTCTGGAGCCGCACCGATTAAAACCACCGCAAAT
>JAYULG010000091.1:0-17271 GCA_043763755.1 Akkermansiaceae bacterium
GTTTATCACTCACTGGCATAATTCCTGAGAGTGTAGATACGAGTCCGAATAGCTACTACACAGGTTACCCACCCTCTTCCGGAAAAGTATGCGGATTTACATTTGGGTTTGGAACTGGTTCTCAATTCACCCGATTGCATGTTAAATCAAACTTATATAAGCCATATAGCTCGCAAATTCTAACAAGCGAAAATATGCCAAAAGTGATGGCTTCGGCACCCTGGTGGTGGGGAGCGAATCCTAATGGAAAAATTACCATATTGATCGGCGAAGGAAAAGGCGTGGACTGTGAATCCTACGAGATTTATGACCCGGAAAAAGAACTCCTTTTGACTTACGCCGAGTGGGACCGAGTGGGTAGATGCTGCGTCTCGCGGCAACATGTCGAATTCATTGCTGCGAGACGCAGCAACCACTTTTACAGATTGAAAAAAAGAGCCGCTAGGGAGTCCCTTCCCTAGCGGCCCAAAATGTCTTTCTCACCCACACCCGTGGAGTTGATCGACACTGTGCTGTTACACCCTTACATGAAAGCGCAATTGCTTGCGGCTTACGGATGATTAAGACAGTCAATGATTCGAGATGTTCAAAGATTTCTGAATAATCTCTCAACTTTTCTGTTACTGCACTTGGCACTTGGAAAATGGCCCGCATTTCATGAGCTTACGGGCATGTCGCAAAGCCACATTGATGTCCGCTACGTAGCGAATCTTGCCCGCCTGGAACTCACTGACGAGGAAGTCGCTGAATTCCAGCCCCAGCTTGAGGCGATCCTTAGCTACGTGGAAACGCTCTCGCAGCTAGATGTATCTGAAATTGATGCCGCGGCCCACTCGGTGCCAGTATTTGGCCGCATGAGGGATGATACGCCGCATGAGAGCCTGACCGTGGATGCTGTTTTACAAAATGCTCCAGACCAAGCCCAAGGTCAGATCCGGGTGCCTAAAGTGGTGGCAGACGCTTGATCCCATTTTCAATTATACAAATATTTTTCATGACGCTCACCGCACTTCGCCAGCAACTCACCGCCGGAGAAACCACTCCTGCTTCCCTTCTAGAAGACCTTGCTTCTCAAATCATCGCGCGTGATGGCCAGACAGGTGCCTACCTTTCTTACAATCTTGAAGTTGCACTCGCGGAAGCTGCGCAGGCAGACCTTTCACTCCCGCTCGGTGGAATTCCAATCGCCATCAAAGATAACATCAATGTGCTCGGCCAGCCTTGCACGTGCGGCTCGAAGTTTTTGGAAAACTACATCGCCCCGTATGATGCTACGGTGATCCGCAAGCTGCGGGCGGCCGGTGCGATTCCATTTGGCCGGGCAAATCAGGACGAATTTGCGATGGGCTCATCGACTGAAAATTCTGCTCTCGGCAGCACTCGAAATCCGCGCGATCCATCACGCGTGGCGGGCGGCTCATCTGGCGGATCTGCCGCAGCCGTGGCCGATGGCACAGCGATTGCCGCGCTAGGCTCGGATACCGGCGGCTCGATCCGCCAACCCGCCTCGCACTGTGGCGTGGTGGGGCTGAAACCTTCATACGGCAGAGTTTCCCGCTACGGATTGGTGGCGTTTGCTTCATCTCTCGATCAAATTGGCCCGCTCACCCAGACGGTGGAAGATGCGGCTAGAATCCTTCAGGTCATCGCTGGTTTTGATCCAGCGGATTCCACAAGTCTGGATGTGCCAGTGCCCGACTATCTCGCGAAACTTCATGACGGCGTGAAAGGCCTGAAGCTTGGCATTCCCAAGGAGTATTTCGGAGAGGGAATTGATGCTGGGGTGCTTAAAAATGTAGAGGCTGCCATTCAGGCGCTGGCTGCAAAAGGCGCGGAGATTGTTGAAATTTCACTGCCTCACACCGAATATGCCGTGGCCACTTACTACGTGATCGCACCCGCAGAGGCATCCTCGAATTTATCCCGCTTTGATGGCGTGCGCTACGGCCACCGCGCGGCAAATCCGGCTGACATCCTCGATCTATATCAGAAATCTCGCGAACAAGGATTCGGCCCTGAGGTGAAGCGCCGCATCATTCTCGGCACTTATGTTCTATCCTCGGGTTACTACGATGCCTACTACAGCCGGGCGCAAAAGGTGCGCACCTTGATCCGCCAAGATTTCGAAACCGCATTCCAAAAAGTGGATGCCATTCTCTCCCCGGTAGCTCCAAGTCCCGCTCGGAAAATCGGCGCGCAGGGGGCAGATCCGCTGCAGGAATACCTCTCTGATATTTTTACGATCGCTGCAAATCTCGCTGGCATCCCCGGTATCTCCGTGCCTTGTGGCACCGTGCTGTCTGCCGAAGGAACTGAGCTCCCGGTGGGCCTGCAAATTCTTGCGCCTCACATGGGGGAGCAGAAAATGCTGCAAATTGCCCAAGCTGTTTGCAATGATCGAAGAATGGCGGATGCCGAATAAGCTCAAGAAATCCTCACTTCTTTCGTGGCAAAACGGCACCGAAGATGCTAAATCGGGGCACACCCTATGTCTATCCACGTCGCCCTGCATCATCGGACCAGTTACAAGTATCCGAAACCCATCGGGCATGGTCCTCACGTCGTCAGACTCAAGCCAGCACCGCACTGCCGTTCGAACATTCTGGCATACAGCCTCAAGGTAGGGGCTGAAGAGCATTTCATCAATTGGCAGCAAGATCCGCAGGCAAATTACCTCGCGCGTTTGGTCTTCCCAGCACCTACTGATCACTTGGACATCGAAGTGGATCTGGTGGTGGAAATGGCGGTGCTCAATCCCTTCGATTTTTTCCTCGAACCAAGCGCGGAACAATTTCCCTTCAGCTACGATGCAGAGCAGGCCCAAGAGCTTGCGCCCTTTGTAAAAGTGGACAAAGCCGGGCCGCTGCTCGCCGCTTTGGTGGATCGATTTAAGGGGAAAACTGGCCGGACCATCGATGTAATGGTGGAAATGAATTCCGCCATCCAAGCTGCAGTTTCCTATCAGATCCGCATGGAGCCAGGTGTGCAATCGCCCGAGGAAACGCTCGAAAAAGCATCCGGCTCATGCCGAGATTCCGCATGGCTATTTGCCGCACTACTCCGCCACCTCGGGCTGGCATCTCGCTTCGTTTCAGGCTACTTGATCCAGCTCAAGCCGGATGTGAAATCGCTCGATGGTCCCGTGGGATCTGAGGTGGATTTCACGGACTTGCACGCGTGGACAGAAGTTTATCTGCCCGGTGCTGGCTGGATCGGCTTTGATCCCACATCTGGCCTGCTCGCGGGTGAGGGTCACTTGCCTTTGGCATGCTCACCAGATCCATCCAGCGCAGCCCCGGTGACGGGGGCAGTGGAGCCATCCGAGACGACGATGGAGCATGAAATGACGGTCACGCGGATCTATGAATCTCCTCGCACCACTCTGCCCTACGAAGAAAGCCAGTGGCAGGAAATCCTCGAGTGTGGAAAATTGATCGATCAAGACTTGGATGCCATGGACGTGCGCCTGACCATGGGCGGCGAGCCTACATTTATCTCGATGGATGACTTCGATGGCGACGAATGGAACACCGCGGCGATGGGGCCTACCAAGCGAATCCTCTCTGGCCACTTGATCAAGCGCCTGCGCGCCCAGTTTGCGCCCGGTGGCCTGCTATTCTACAGCCAAGGGAAATGGTATCCCGGGGAAATTTTACCCCGCTGGTCACTCGCATGCTATTGGCGGAAAGACGGCCAAGCGATCTGGGAAGATGAGACTCTCATCGCGGATGAAGCCACACATTATGGCTACGATGCAGCGCACGCCAAGGTCTTCGGAGAAGCACTCACGGAAGCACTCGGAGCTGATAAAAAGTGGCTACTACCCGCCTACGAAGATGTATTTTACTACATGTGGCGCGAGCGGCGGATGCCCAGCAACGTGGATCCACTGAAATCCAATCTCAAAGAAAAGAACGAGCGGGAGCGCTTCGCCCGCATCTTCGATCAAGGGATCGACGAGATCGTAGGCTACGCACTTCCACTCGAAAGACGGACCACCGCAGCCGGCCCGCAGTGGACAAGCGGGCCGTGGTTTTTAAAAGACAATCATCTTTTCTTGCTGCCTGGTGACTCTCCGATGGGTTATCGGCTTCCGCTGGATTCTCTGCCGTGGGTGAAAGAATCTGAATTCCCATGGCACGTCCCGCAAGATCCTACGCGGAGCCTTGCCGCCCTTCCTGCACATGCGGGCAGCTTACTGGCCTACCAGCGGCGGACGGCAGAGAAATCGCGTCTGGCGCACGTGGGTGAGGCTGAAAATCTCGCAGATTTCCATGCGCAGGCCACCGCGCGTGAGGCGGCTGAGCATCACCCGTGGGAAGCCAAGCCCGGTCCGCAGGAATCCGCCGCATGGATCACTCGCAGCGCACTGTGCATCGAGGCACGCCAAGGGCGATTGCACATTTTCCTGCCGCCAGTGGACGAGACGGAGGATTTCCTCGATCTCGTCGCCACCATCGAAAAAACAGCCGCCCTCCTCAACTTGAAAGTGGTGCTCGAGGGCACTCCACCGAGCTATGATTCGCGCCTTACCGTGGTGAAAGTCACACCAGACCCCGGCGTGATCGAGGTGAATCTCCAGCCCGCAGCCTCGTGGGATGAACTCGTGCGGAATACCTCGGTGCTCTATGAGGAAGCGCGTCTTTGCAGGCTCGTGACCGAGAAGTTCATGGTAGATGGCCGCCACTGTGGCACGGGCGGTGGCAATCACATCATCATTGGTGGCGAAACGCCTTCGGACAGCCCGCTGCTGCGGCGCCCAGATCTATTGCGCAGCATGATTACTTTTTGGAATCACCATCCATCCATGAGTTATCTTTTTTCGGGGCTCTTCATAGGCCCTACCTCTCAAGCACCGCGCGTGGATGAGGCGAGAAATGATTCCATTCACGAACTGGAAGTAGCCTTTAGAACTTTAGATGGAAACGAAACTCCCCTGCCCTGGCAAGTGGACCGCGCATTCCGCAATCTACTTATCGATCCCACAGGCAACACCCACCGTGCCGAATTCTGCATTGATAAGCTCTACAGCCCGGACAGTGCAACAGGCCGACTTGGCTTGCTAGAAATGCGTAATTTTGAAATGCCGCCCCACTACCAGATGAGCTTGGCGCAGCATCTCGTGCTGCGTGCACTCGTCGCTCGGTTTTGGAATGAGCCATACACTAAGCCGCTGGTGCGCTGGGATAGTGAAATTCATGATCGGTGGATGCTGCCTCATTTTATCTGGCAGGATTTCACCGATGTGCTGGGCGATCTACGCGATCATGGCTACTGGGTAGAAGAAGAGTGGTTCGCGCCGCACTTGGAGTTTCGTTTCCCTAGGATAGGCGAATTCAGCCAACGCGGGATCGAAGTGGAGATGCGCCATGCCATCGAGCCATGGCACGTGCTGGGTGAAGAAGGCGGGGCAGGTGCCGCAGTGCGCTATGTGGATAGCTCAGTGGAGCGCATGCAAATACTGGTGCGTGGCATGACGGGTGAGCGCCATTCGATTTGCTGCAACGGTGTGCGAGTGCCACTGCACTCTACCGGAGTGCATGGCGAATTCGTGGCGGGTGTGCGCTACCGGGCATGGCAACCGCCGAATTGCCTGCACCCGACCATCCCGGTCCACGCGCCGCTGGTTTTTGATTTGTTAGACGAGTGGAATGAGCGCTCGCTGGGCGGCTGCACCTACCACGTCACCCATCCCGGTGGCCGCAGCCATGATCAATTCCCGGTAAATTCCTACGAGGCTGAGTCCCGCCGCCTCGCGAGGTTTTTCCAACACGGCCACTCTGGAGGTAAAATTCAGGCGCGCGAAGCACCAATCAGCCCGGATTTCCCCTTCGCGCTGGACTTGCGGATGATCCCATAGAGCCTGTGTGTATCGTCTGCGGACGAACCAGACCACATGGCCGAAAGTTTCCGCCCCTCACCCGCTTTATCCCCGCAGCCTTTGCCTGCCGGGGGCGCGAGTTTTGTTTGGAATGAGATGCTGGATGGCCGTGGCAGCGTGCGCCCGCACTGGCAGGATCTCAACGCGAGAATCACCCGCTGGGATGCTGAGCAGCGCGGGACACTCACAGCCACAGCCAGCCGCATGATCGAGGATCTCGGCACCACTTTCAATGTTTACAGCGATGTGGGTGGGGCCGGCCAACCGTATGAACTCGATCCCATTCCATTGATCATCCCGCCCGCAGAGTGGGCGCATGTGGCCGCCGGATTGGCCCAGCGGATACGGCTGATCGACTTAGTCCTCAACGATTTATACGGCCCACGAAATTTGTTGAGGGAGGGCCTAGTGCCACCAGACTTAGTCCACTCCAGCCCACATTTCCCGCCGAACGTGCGTGGGATCCAGCCCTTGGGGGGGCAGTTTCTGATGCTCTCCGGCTGTGATCTGGTGCGGGCACCAAACGGCGCGTGGACGGTAATGCGGGACTACACCGGTGCCTCCCCGGGCGGACTGGGGCAGGTTTTGGAAAATCGAAATGTCACCTCGAATTTGCTGCCAGATGCCTTCGAGGCCCATCACGTCGCGCGCCTGGGTGATTTTTTTGACCTCGAGCGCAGCACCTTGCAATCGCTGGCCCCCTCCCGCACCCAGATGGCCAACGTGGTTTTCCTCACGCCGGGCTTCAAGCATCCATCCTATTTTGAACATGCGTATAAAGCCCGTCTGCTGGGCTTCCCACTGGTGGAAGTGGCAGACCTCACGGTGCGGGAGCGGCGCTTGTTTTTAAAAACGCTGGCAGGGCTCCACCGCATCGATAGCGTAGTGTGTAGGATCGATACCGATGGGATCGATCCCCTCGAAAGTTGGGTGCCGGGCAACGGTGTGCCCGGCCTCATGGAGGCGTGGCGGGCTGGCAACGTGGCATTGCTCAACGCGCCGGGCGCAGGATTTGCCTCTACTCCCGCGCTGATGCCATTTTTACCCGGAATCTGCCGCAAATGGCTGGGCGAAGAGATCAAACTCCCCTTCGTGGAAACTTGGTGGCTAGGCCAACCGCATGTGAGGCAGCGGGTGCTCAATCAACTGCATCGCTATATTTTGCTTCCCGCCTTCAATCGCGATCCACTGCTGCCGCTGCGCTGTGTGAGTCTGAGTCAAGCCGCGCGCAAGCAATGGATCGCCACCATCGAGGAGAGGCCGCACGATTTCGTGGCGCAACTGGATGTCGCGTTGAGCGAGGCCCCTTCGTTAGAAAATCGCGGGGTGCGAGATCGGCCGATTGTTTGGCGCGCATTTTCGCTGAACACACCGAGCGGAGTGGTGGTGCTGCCAGGTGGTCTTACGCGGGTGGGCAAAAGCGGGCAAGCCGCACAGCTCTGGCCGGAACACGCGGGATTCACCAAAGATGTGTGGATTTCTAACGATGCACCCACGCCCATTTCCAAGCCGGATATAAATTCACCTAGGGCGCAGAAAGACCGCCATCCTGCGTCCCTAGAAGTTCCAAGCCGGATCGCAGAGCAGCTTTTCTGGGTAGGCCGCTATGCTGAGCGCGTCGAGTTCACTGCGCGCCTGCTGCGGGTGACGTTGCGGAGCTTTAGCGGTGAGGGCGGGCAATTTCATAAAGGCAATCTCGCTGCCTGCATGACCCTGATGAAGGGCACCCGGCTGCTGCCAAAAAATTTGGTAATTCAGCCAAATCAAACCCTGCGCTTTCTCGGCGGTCTGATCCATGATCAAGCCACCCGCGGCGGCATCCCTGCTCTCACTCGCTCGCTTTTACGCAATGCCGCTGCCGCTCGGGACCGCCTTTCGGACGACACATGGCGTTTTTTCAATCGGCTAGAAGCGATCGTCCATGCCCCAGCGAATCCCGCAAGCGCTACGGAACTCTTGCGCACGCTAGACAGCCTGATCTTGCACCTCGCCGCATTCGCCGGGATGCAGTCGGAAAACATGACGCGCGGCCAAGGCTGGCGTTTTCTGGAAGTGGGACGCCGGATCGAGCGGGCCTTGGGCGGTCTCTCGTTGTTAAAAAGTTCCACCCAGGCTCTCGAACCTGACCTACCGATTTTGGAATCGCTGTTAGAAATGTGTGATAGCGTGATGACTTACCGTCGCCGCCATTTTTCCCGCCCTGAGATTAAGCCCGTGATGGAGTTGATCTTTTTTGATCGGACCAATCCGCGTTCGGTTGCGTTCCAAACCCATATCATCAAACGAGAGATCCCCCAATTCGCAGGAGATCCAGAGGCAGGCCTGATGCCTCAGATTTGCCAACATCTTGATGCCATCGAACAGCGCTTTGCACGGCCAGAAATCCCGCAGCCGAAGGAGCTGGAGACTTTGTTTGAATCACTAGAAGTTATTTCTGATCTTCTCACGCAGCATTACTTCAGCCATTCCGTGCGGCGAGTTTACTAATTGATCCAAAGCCCGTGAAATACCGCCTGATCCATCGCACCCGCTACACCTATGATGGTGCCGTGACGGTTTCCCATCACATGGCGAGGCTCACACCCCGCACGCTTCCCGGGCAGCGCTGCCCATGGCACGAACTTGAGATCCACCCGAGTCCGGTAGGCCGTGGGGTGCATCTGGATGCCTATGGAAACACCGCCCAATACTTCGAGGTGGAGGGGAAACATGCAGAGCTAGATGTGGTGGCCCGCAGCCTCGTGGAAGTGTTTCCCACACCCCCACCAGAGCCTCGGGCCACACCCGCCTGGGAGATTGTGAGGGATGCCTGCCAGATCGAAAAGCTCACCCCCGGCTCCGAGGCTGGGGCCTTTCGGTTTGCTTCACCCATGGTTCCTCTGGGTGGTGACTATGCCAGCTATGCGCTGCTAGATTTTTCGCCCGGAAGGCCGATCCTAGAGGCGACGCTCGCCCTCACAGAAAGAGTTTTCAAAGACTTCCGTTTCGATCCCCGGGCGACCGATGTGACGACCCCTGTGAGTGAGGTTTTCAAAAAACGCGCAGGTGTTTGCCAAGACTTCGCGCATCTGATGTTGGCCTGCCTTCGCTCGCTCGGCCTGCCTTGCCGCTACGTAAGCGGCTACTTGGAAACGGCACCTCCCCCGGGCAAGCAACGTCTCATCGGTGCAGATGCATCCCACGCGTGGCTAGCAGTTTTCTGCGGGGAAGCCTATGGTTGGATCGATACCGATCCCACCAACAATCTGCTTCCTGGGGAACGCCACATCACCGTGGCTTGGGGCCGGGATTTCTCGGATGTCAGTCCCCTACGCGGCGTGACACTCGGCGCTGGCGGCCAAAGGCTAGCAGTAGAAGTGGATGTGATTCCGCTCGAGTGAGCTAAAAATCTCTCTGGCACCGAGATTAATACGTTCTCAAGCCTGCCCCTGGCCAAATAGCCTATGGAATTTTTCATACAAAGGACTATAATGCTTGCGCAGCAAAATTTTTTTGCTTTCAAATCCATGAAGTTCGTTTTCCAAATGATTGGGAAACAACACTAAACCCGAGTCATAAAACCCATGAAACGTTTCAAAAAATCCAAAGGATTCACACTAATCGAGGTCCTTGTAGTTATCTCAATCATCGCCGTTCTGGCAGCCTTATCCATGATGGGATTCGGTCGCTTCCGAAATGCGGCTGATGCCACCCGCGCGATGTCTTCACTGCGACAGTTGCAGATCGCTAATACCTCATACTCTACTGAAAATAACGGAAGATACTGCCCAGTTTATGCCACCGATGATAAGGGCAATACCAATGCGAAACTGCACTGGCACGAAAACCCAAGATTCCTTGGTTTGCTCACTGGGAGTGATAGCGCTCTGGACACCCCAGCCCTCCGGAAGAAGAATATCCCCGAAAGCCTGATGGATCCCAAAGTCTTTCGGCAAAAAAAGAACCTCTATAACGAGCTTCAGGCCAGCTACGGAATGAATCATGAAGTCGCGGACAACTGGGGACAAAAAAGCACAGAATCCAGCGTTTACGTTTCATCTGTCGTTAATCCGAGCCTCACATGCGCCTTCATTTCCTCCACGGACTGGATTGCTAAATACACGGGCCGCTTCTTGTGGATAAATTCCCCATTCGAAGGGAAAACGCCCGATGGCAAAATCGCATTTCGTCACGATAAAAAAGCAATGGTCGTCTATTACGACGGGCACATAGGAACCATAACGCCAGAGACTTTCAGAGCATTCGACAGAAAAAATTCTAATAAATACCTACAACCATTCTGGACCGCAAACGTGCCTGAGTGATCGGCGAGGCTTGCAGACACAAGTTGTCCCGAGTAAAACCTTTGCTCCATGCCACCACCGCCCAGACGTAAGCTACCACAAGCACCCACAGACCGCGGGTGGGATCCAGTGGCCTCTTGGTATGACAAGTTGGTAGGCGAGAGTGGCTCGGACTACCATCGGAACGTCATTTTACCCGCCGTTTTGAAAATGCTCGATCCCGCGCGGGATGAAGCAATCCTCGATGTTTGTTGCGGCCAAGGTGTATTAATCAAGCCTTTGTTAGATCTCGCGGTAGGCCGCATCACCGCAGTGGATGCTAGTCCACGCCTTGTGGAATCTGCTAGACAACGATATGGCATGGAGCCGCAGGTCTCGCTCATCGTCGCCGATGCCTGCCAGCCCGGGAAATGGACGGATGCCTCGCACGATGCCGCCACCTGCATCATGGCCATGCACGATGTCCCAGATCTCACGGCTCTTCTTAAAAACATCGCCCTGAGCCTCAAGCCTGGTGGCCGCCTCATCTTGGTGGGAATGCATCCCTGTTTTCGCATCCCTCGCAAAACGCATTGGGGCTGGGATGCCGATCAAAAAATTCAGTATCGGCGGCTTGATAGCTACACATCACCATTGGAAATCCCCATCACCACTCACCCTGGCAAAAGGACTGGAGAACAAACAGTTTTCTATCACCGGCCATTGGCGCACATCCTCACGGCCATAGGCGCTTGCGGGCTTGCGGTGATCGCTTGTGAGGAACTCCATAGCCACCGCCGCTCACAAGCCACTGGCCCATTCAGCAAGGCAGAGCACGCTGCAGCAGATGAATTCCCACTCTTCCTCGCGCTCAAAGCAGTGCGGATCTAATAAGCTATCACCCCGCCATTTTTCACACGTAGCCGAGAAAGACCTGCCACTTCCGGCGCACCTTTCAGCCAATCGAGATTCGTGGTGGTGATCCATTTTTGCGCCTGTGGTGGAAGATTGGCCATCAGCGCATTCCGGCGGCTGGGATCGAGTTCTCCAAAGATATCGTCCATCAGGTAAATAGGTGCCCTGCCGCTGTGCGCTTCTAACAATTTCCCTTGGGCGAGCTTCAGCGCAAGCGCCAGCGTGCGCTGCTGCCCTTCACTGCCAAAATCCGCTGCGGGCATGCCGTGGAGCCGGAGTTCCAGCTCATCCCGATGTGGCCCGATGACGCACTGACGCATGCGGGCTTCCCGTTCTTTAGCCTGTAGCATGGATTCGCGTAATTCAGGCCCACTAGCTGGCAGGTAGCGTAAAGTGAGTGGCTCTTGTTTGCCGCTGATCGCCTCTTGTGCTGCGGCGGCAAACACTTGCAACTCCGCCACGATCCGCGCTCTGGTAGTCATCAAAACACTGCCATGCTCCACCATAACTTCTTCATAGCTTAGAATCTCCGCATCGCGCGGCCGTCCATCTTTGAGCAGCAGATTCTTAGCCTTGAGTGCCCGCCGATAGCGCGCCCAAGAATTGCGATAAGGTACATCGCTCTGTGAGCAGATGAAATCAAGATACCGGCGGCGGCTCTCTCCGGGGCCGCGCACCAGATCCAGATCCTCATTGCCCATCCAGACCACGAGTCCGCCGTCTTCCAAGTAGCGACCTTGATTCGCCCTTATTTCCTGATCCACCGTCAGCACGAAGCCGTCACGGGAATGCTGGACTTTCCGTTCTTGTGCCCAACTTGAACCCGCGATGCCAAACGCTTTGCTCCCAAACTTCGCCAAGGTCTGCATGCGATTATTGCGCGGCGAATGCAGCCTCAACAAGACACAGATTGCCTCCAAAATTGAAGTTTTCCCCTGCGCATTATCGCCGATGAGAATAGCTCCCTCCCCCGGCACTTCCAAATCCAGCGATTTGAAACAACGGAAATCCAGCATTCTTAAAGAGCTCAGCACGGCAAATTTTTTGATCTAACGGCGGTCCATTACATCGGTGGATAGCTTATTGAACATTTCGAAATCTAACAAAAATGGATGCGGATCTGAATCAACGCGGCCATAATAGAAACTTGGATTACCTGTTTGCACATTCGGCGCAAAGCGCACCCGTCGCGTGATGATCTCCTTGGTGGGTTCTCCGAAGTCATCCGTGGCCCGTTCTAAAATCGTAAAAGTGAGCACTGGAGCAAGGAGCGCATCGTTTGCAGCATCATCATCCTGCGCTAGCCACCGCGATACTTTGAGCCCCTCTAGCAGCCCCACCACATAGCTCACGCGGCTGGGATCAAGTTCCCCAGACACGTCTTTTTCCATCTGGCGGGCCGTCCAGCTATCGTCTTTGGAAATATATTTTAAAACGAGCGGGTCCAGCGCGTTTTCCGCGATTGTGAGGGCGAATAATTGATTGCGATCCACTGACCACAGCCGCGAGTAACGCCACTCGTATGGCCGCACAGCGATGGATGAAATCAAGGCTTCATCCACTTTTACCACCGTAGGCGTGCCGCTGCGATTGGCAAAGTAAGCACCCTTTTGATCAATGCCAAACGCGAGTTCTAGCGCTTGGCCGTCAGTGGCTAAAAAGCGAATTTTTAGAAATGGCCGGTCCAGCCCCCATGGAGTGAAGTCTGTGGCAGCATCACTGGGAAAGCCGATGGCTTTTGCCTCTGTTACTGCCTTGAGCAAGTCGAAAAGCCGTTCCTCATTTGCCTCATGTGAAATGCCCTCAACGGTAGCCATCCACGGCTGTGGCGGTGCGCGACTGATGACGATTTCCGTGCCTGTGCTCGGCTGAATAGAGATGGCCCGCAGTGACTGGATATTGAGATTGGTCAGCGTGGAATCGCGTAAATCATTCAGCGCCAAGGTAAGATTCGCAAGTGTCACAATGCCTTGCTCCACCTTGAGCGGCAGCTCGAAAATTGTGTCCGGGCGATCACTGGCGGTGGCCAAAGCGGTGCCCGCATCTGGAGTATCCGGTGGTGAAACTTCCATGCGTATTTCTGCGTCAGAGCCAAACGAACTGATCGCGATTTTAGTGGAATTCGGATTCACCACCTGCGTCGGGACGGTGAGAGTTGCGCGGTCCGTGATCTTTACCGCCTGCAATTCATAAAGCACGCTGATGAGTGCCTTCACGGCCTCCACGTCCGTCGCTAAGTCCAGCGGCTTCACCACCCGCCATGGGCTCTTAAGAGTCTCTCGACCGAGTAAGAACTCACCTTCTGGAGACCGCACCCGGATCTTCTGCAAAGCAAGCGGATTGAAATAAAATGGCCGGTGATCTCGCAGAAATTTCAAGTTATCTTTGAATAGCGGCGCGATATCGCCCGAGCAGGAATAAATCTGATTTTCTCGCTCACTTTCCCTCACCCGGATGAAAACTGTGGGAATCGGTTTTCCCTCCTCAGTTTCCGCAGGTGCCATCCACATGGTGCGTCGCCCGATCCGGTACTTTGCCAAACGATTTCGTTGGGTATCGAGAAGTCTGATGTTCGTGCCACTTTCTGCCAATCCCGCCTTTTCAAGGTCGATCTCACTGGCATTTGCATGATCCCGGACCTTCATCCCAAGGGTGAAATCGATGATGGCACCCGCCGCACGCGCGTCCATCCGGTCTTGCCACGGTTGTTCGGCTTGCCAGCCATTTGGCCCCAGCGAGAACTTTGCCGAGACACCGTTCTGGCTGACCTCCATGAATTTCACATCCTCGGCTTTAAATGACGTAAAAAGTAGCTCACCCACCGGAGTCACTGGCGCACCGAGAAACGCCTCGAAATTTCTCCCCATCCAGCGCCAAGAAGCCAGACCACCTGCGACTAGCGTGACTAATATTAAAAGCAGAGTAAATCCGATAGAACGCATGGCAATCAGGCACGGCGTGAGGTCCAAACAAATGCCGCAATCACTAATAAGAATGCAGGTAGGAAAAACAAGTTTACCCGATTGATGAAGGATACCTGTGCTTCTAACAACGGCAGCTTGTAGGTGCCCAAAGACCGCGGGCCACTACCCGCCAGCGACTCACGATCCATCAGCCAAGTGGCCGAAGATGCCAAGAAATCCATATTCTCCGCGAGGTGCCGCGAGGGATCTAGAAAATCGGTATTCGATACCACAATCATGCGCGAAACATCCGCTGCAAATCGATCATCACTAATAGCTCCCCGCGTCACACATGCAGCAAGAAATAGCCCTTCAGCGTTGTCCTCTTTCTCATCAAACTTTTCATCTCCCTGTCCAAATTTCGTCTCACCCCAGAAGCCGGGCGCCACTTGGATTAGAGGGGTAGCGCGAATCTGGCGATTCAATAAATTTTCCGCACCCTCACGTACCTCCAATGAAGAGCTAGCACCCTCAAATCTCATCGATTGCCCAGCTAAGTCTTTGGTAAAACTGATACCCCGCGTGAAACTTCCCTGCACCGTCGTCACTACCCGTCCATCGTCTAGCCCCACTAACCGATCCCGCCTCGGCGTGACACCATTTTCTCGCAGAAAACTCCGCAGTTTCGCTGGAGTATCGCCAGGCTTGAGCAGCACAAGAATGGCAGCCCGTGGTCGATTCCAATAGCGCTCCAAGACCGCAATTTCCTCATCCGTGAGATCATACTTGGGCGCGACCAACGCCACACCCTGCACGTCAGGCGGGATGTCCTTCATCCCTGCTAAATTCACCGCAGCAAGCTCGATATTTTGAAAGCGCAATTTGTTTTCGAGAGACTTCCATGGTGAATCATCGCCCTCCGCATCGATCCTACTTTTATCCGCAAGAAACAACATCGTCCGCGGCTTCCCTTCGATGGACTCCACGAGCCGCGCAGTGAGCACGTCCTCACCTTTGAAGCCACTGATTTTGCGCTTACCGCCCTCCGCTGTATAGACGGCGAGTTCATCCGCTAAGACGATTTTCACATTGGGATTGAGCGTCTTTGTCCCACTTGCATCCTCACGGCTCACCGCAGAATCATCCACTCGCGCGTCCATGATGAGCAGATCAGTCACCAATTGCAGACCGTATGCGGCAGTGATTTCCTGCACCCGATCTGGGCTACGCATTGGATCGATGATTTCCACCTCAATCTTCCCTTTGGACCGCCGGGCATACTCTTCAAGCAACGTCCTCACACGTTCATAAAATGGCGATGATCGGCTAAACGCCATGATCCATTTCATCGTCTGTGGCCGCTCTCGCACAGCCTTATCCCTGAGATAATTCCGAGTGGCGGATGATAATGTATAGTTCGCCTCACGGCTTAGATCCATTCGGGTAAAATGAAGTGACGCGAGAAAATTGAGCGCCAACAAGAATACCGCTAAAAGCAAAATTTGTAGTATCGAAAGAGTCCCCATGCCCCACCGATTCATTGGGCGTACAGGTTTTAGAATGGATGCTTCAGAGTCTTCAGACATGCGGAAAATAAAGGGTATCAACTCCGCCAGCGACGGTAATCCACGACTTGATAAGTCAGAAAAAGGACGAACGCCGCGAGGCTCAGGAAATACATCACTGGGCGTGAATCGAACAAGCCGTTTGCAAAATAATGCAAATGCTCTTGCGATGAGATGTAGCGAAACAACGGCGCACCAGGGAATGATTCGCCCCATATCACCGTTACAAATCCAAGGAAGTATTGTATCACCAACAGCCCTACCGTGATGACACCTGCGATGATTTGACTGGAGGTGAGCGCAGACGCCAAGCAGCCGATGGCCGTGAACGCTGCACCCATTAAAATCAAGATTGTAAACATTCCACCCATCGCCCCCGGCGACCACGCGGGAGGTAAATCCGTGAGCCAGACAAACAATTTAAACTGCACAAAAGCCGGAATCCATAACGTGCTGTAAAACAACATCGCCGCAGCGTACTTCGAGAACACCACCTGCCACGTCTGGACTGGCGCGGTGAGCAGTGTTTCTAAAGTTCCAGAACGCTCCTCTTCAGCGAATAGCCGCATCGTGATGAGTGGAAAAATGAACAAGAAATAAAACCAAAAGAGCGGCGTGTGGAAAGCCACATAAACCAAACTATCCTTCACTGGAGTGTCGCGGAAGCCCTTCATCGCCGTCGAAAGCGAAACTCCCTGCATGATGGTCACAAATGCCAGAACGATCCACCCGAAGGGCGTCAGGAAATACCCTTTCAGTTCCTTGATTGTTAGAATTCGAAATACTCTCATGCGTCGTAGGGATTTCGTAAGGGATTCAATCCCTAGCGCAAAGGTAAAAGAAGAAATCATCCCCATGATCCATCCTCCGCTGGCAATCCACAAACAATCCATTCTCGCTCCATTTTGATGGGAAAAACCATCCCTCCAAATTTTCATTAAAGAAATTCTTGATTCCCCACGCCGATTCCCCAAGGGTCCGCCCGTGCACGGGGCGTAGCTCAGCCTGGTAGAGCGCCGCGTTTGGGACGCGGATGTCGTCAGTTCGAATCTGGCCGCCCCGACCACTCTCCAATCCCAAGATTTATTTAAGATCGAATGATGGATTAGTGAGCGAGACTATCTGGTTCAACCCGGAAATTAACCTATTCCACGCCGCTATGGCCGTTTTTGGGATCATGTGGCCGCTTTTGAGACTACTTTATTGTTTCGATTTGCTGATTTTCAGGTATCACTTAGTCGTTCGCGAGTTGCGCAAGCAGATTTCGAACCTCAGCAGTAACGCTAAGCCTACAATGAGTCGTCTAATCTCCGGGGGGAAGTTAAGCGACCATGGCAATAGCAGAAACGGCTTAGAAAAAAGCGCGCATTGCGAGATCCGGGGGGATATCCAATGCGCGCTTTTCTTTTGTAAATTTCATCCACTTTGCGGTGGAACCCTACTACCCGAGATTTTCTCACCTTCCTAGGAACTGGCATCCCAAGCAACTCACTCGCCCCTTAACCCGCGAGTGGTTCCCAACTGCCGAAAGATGATTGAGGTGCGCTAGATTTCTGGACCACCTACCTCTACAATCACTCCAGATGAATACCAAACCACGTCAACGCTACACCGCAAAATTCAAAGCCCAAGCAGTCGAGCTCATCGGCACAGGCAAGCCCGTTTCCCAGATCGCCGAAGAGCTCTGCATCGGCAGCAATTTACTCTACAAATGGAAGCAAGAATCGCAGGGAGCGCAGGTCGGT
>JAYULG010000092.1:0-1298 GCA_043763755.1 Akkermansiaceae bacterium
ACACATCACCCTGCGTTCCCTGATAGAGGAATCCTTGGCCACCGCGCTCGATCAACCCCTTCCCGCGACCAACGTCAGTCCCGTCACTTTCAAAGGAAATGGACTCAGCCGTGAGTTTGAGGGCGCGTCTTGGGACAAAATCCGCGACGCCATCTACTCATGATCGCCGTCGATACCAACATCCTCGTTTATGCGCACCGGGAAGACTCGCCGTGGCATGAGAAAGCTCTGGATCGTGTCACCGCGCTTGCGAATTCCGGCGCTCCGTGGGCGATCGCATGGTCCAGCCTCCACGAATTCCTCGCCATCGTGACTCACCCAAAGATCTATGATCCGCCGACGCCACTGGCGACCGCGCTTGAAGCGCTCCAAGCATGGCAAACCAGCCCGGGCTTGAGGTTGCTAGGCGAGGGGCCGGGTTACTTTGAAACACTCGCCAACCAAGCGAACGCCGGAAAAATTAAAGGCCCGAAAATCCACGATGCCCGCATCGCATCGATTTGCCTGCACCACGGTGTTAAAAAACTCTGGTCTGCGGACCGCGATTTCACCTCCTTCCCAGACCTGGTCTGTGAAAACCCCTTAATTTAGGAAGCGGAGTGGAGTGGACGTCCCGTCCACAATCTTTAACTGGAGCGCAAATGCTTCACCGCAATCCCATCCTCACCCTCGTCACCGCGCTCTCCCGCTAGTCACCGAGGCCGCCCTCAGCCTCATCGCCCACCACGACAGCGACGGCAAGCTCTGGTCCAACGAGCGTCTCCTCCAACAGCTCAACACCTACCACGCCGCCCGCCACCAGATCCGCCTCGATCCCGAAGCCCGCAACGCCCGCCACACTTACGTTTCCGAAGACAGCCTGACGATCCACCAAACCCTCATCGACCCAGACGACCTCAACGACTGGTCCGTTCACCTCACCCTCGATTTGGAAAAATCCAACGAACAACGCACTCCAGTCCTTCACCTCGAATCGATCGCTCAGATTTGATTGGAGGAACCGCCGTCTAGTCGGCTCTTTCCAACTGGACCGCGAAATTAATTTCGCCGGGGTTGTGATTGAAGAGAAAAACGAACCGCGGATGAACAGGATGGACGCAGATCAGAGGGATGAAGAGATCCAACTGGAGCGCGGACATTCATTCCGCCTGGCACTCCTCACAGCCGCTCAAACAGCGGTCGGAAATAAGCGATGATGCTGGATTCCTTTCGCACGGCGAGTTGGACATGGGTTTTCTCCTGAAAGCCTGCTTCGGGATAGAGTTCCTGTCCTTCCGGAAACAATGCACGGACCGAAT
>JAYULG010000093.1:0-4499 GCA_043763755.1 Akkermansiaceae bacterium
GAGTTGCTCGGTCACCACCCATGCAAGCCTGGGAAGAGCAGCGGCGAGAGCAGCGGCTGCATCGCGATTCAGATCGACGAGCTCACGCATCAGCTCCACTCGTCTCCGGCCCGGGAGATTTTCAAAAGCTTTGGCAGCGGCTTTCGTATCGGCCTGCAACCATTTGGCGAGGACGGCTGTAGAATCACCCAATCGGAACCCTCCTTGCTCCAGATCACGATTGATTCCGAACCGGAAAGCACCCTCAGGATCGATTTCGGCCCAGCGCAGCAACGCCATGTTACGAGCGGTGCCAAAGTGTTCTATGCCATCTTGCTCACCAAAGGAGTAGAAGTCGTCCTCCGCGATGATGGCTTGCAAATCTGTGACGGTAGCCTTGGGTAAAAACTCCACGAGCGGACCAAAACGCCCGGCCTGAATGGTTTCCAAAATATCATCCAATGAGCGGACGATGCTCACCGGCCGAGGTGCGAGCGCTGGAGTATTTGCCTTTGAAATCATCCGGAGTTCCGCAGCGCTAGAGCGGGCCGCTACAGCCCGCACCACAGCGGGCGGCGCGGGCGTGAGTTCTTCTTGCTGCCAACCCGCCGCCCCACCCACTAGGGCAAGGGCTGCGCAGGCAGCGAGTTTCATGCCGGAAAGCGCACTGATTGCATTGGCAGACGCTGGATGATGTTTCAAAACCGCCGCAGCCATCCGCTGTGCTGCGGGCATTGCTTGGCTTTTCATTTGTGCGGCGGAAAAAACTGCAACCATGGATGCGGCTGTCTTCGCGCCGCCCAATCCCCGGCCTAGCCGGGTGAGCGCACGCTCCACGCGTTTCTGGCAGGCGGCCTCAGATTTACCCACGGCTGCGGCCATGCGCCGATAATTTTCACCTCCACAGCAATGGCGCAGGACCAGCTCGCGATCGAGTTCTGGTAAAAGACTGAGCGCTTCGTGGAGCCGATCATAGATTTCCGGGTGATCCGTCGCGGTGGTAGAAGAGTCAGGCTTGAGCGGTAGTCGCGAGAGCCGCAGTTCCTTGCGCGCCAGAGTGCTGGCTTCAAAATACGCGGTCCGGTGCAGCCACGCCTTGAGCCTTTCCGGATGGCGGGCGACGGCGGCGGCCTTCGCTGCGAGGCGAGTAAACGCTTGTTGCGTCGCTTCTTCCGCCAGCGCCGCAGACCCGAGCCGCCGCAGCGCAACATGGAAAACCAACGGCAAATGACGCCGGACCAGCTCGGTGAACGCAGCCTCACTCCGCCAATGGCGGAACTCATTTAACAGCGTGCTATCTTCGGCAGTGGCGTAGTCTGGCATGGGTTGCTCTACCATGATACGTCGCGCCAAGTGCCAATCTACGACAGCTTTTTTCCATTATGATTTGGGTCATCAGCTTTAAAATTGCCCAGCACCAGCCGCCCGCAGACTTTCCATCCCCACCACATCGCGAAAAGCGCTGCGCTCCAAGTAACGATCAACATTCCCCACCAAATCCCGACGAGGCCCCAGCCCAGAGTGATGACGAGCGTGTGGTAGGCCAATATTGGCCCTGCGATCTGGCGATAGAGACCGATCCAAATTCCGTAGCCTGGACGTTTCAATCCCTGCATCATGAATACAGTCACGAAAAGAATCGGATAAGCGGAGAGACTGATCGCCGCTGCTTTGAGGTAACGAGCGCCGATGCGAATGACATCCGGATCATCAGTGAAAATACGCATCGCCGTCTCTCCGAAAATCCAAAGCAACACTCCGCCTGCGACCATGAAAGCGCTGCCGTGGCAAATATTGATGATCCATGCCTCACGCAACCGACGCGGTAGGCCTGCTCCATAATTCTGGCCGACGATGCTTAACATCGCCGTTCCTAATCCAATGGCGGGCATCAGCACGATCTGCTCAATGCGGGTTGCGATGCCCATGGCGGCCACTGCCGTTTGACCGAAATGTTTCACGAACCAAAGCATGACAAAGATCCCAAGTGCGATGGTCATCATGTTAAGCGCTGCCGGGATAGACTGAGCTGCGATTTCCCGCAGGACCTTTGGATCGGGTAAAAAAATCGGATACTGATAGATGACACGCGAGTGCAGTTTTCCTGACTTTGATCCACAGCCAGACGCATCCGCCGATTTGGATGAGCACAGTAGAAACCGCGAGTCCTGCCACACCCATGGCTGGGATGCTCACAAATCCCCACATCAATAGCGGGTTGAGGGCACAATTTGTAAAAAACCCAGCGATCAAGAAATTCCGATAGACGCGAGTCTCACCCTGTGCGGCTAGACCCGCATTGAGTGCCATGCTCACGATGAAAAATACCGCGCCGTAGAAAATGACATCAATATATGACAGGCTTTTCGCAAGCCAACTTCCACCCGCGCCTAGGTGGTGTAACAAATCTGGAGCGGTGATTGGCCCTAGAATCGATACCATGATGCCAGCTACAATTGCGAAGCTGAGTGATTGGGCGAAGAAACGCTTTGCGGCAAGCACATCACCCGCACCCAGCGCATTGGAAATCATTGCCGTCGCTCCTTGGCTGAGGCCACTGCCGATGGCGATCAGCAGGAAAAAAAGTGGGAATGACACCGAGAGTGCAGCCAGTGCGTCTGTTCCCAAAAGACCTGCACAATAAGTGTCCACAAAATTAAAAAGCGTGTTGAAAAACATCCCAACGCTCGCTGGCAGAGCGATCCGCCAAGTGAGCTGAGGGATCGGATCACTGGTGATGGAAAGCGGACGCTTCATCGTCTAGAACCCGCGAGGATTCTTTCGATTTGCACGCGATGAATCCCCATGTGACTGCCAGCGAGCGCATGCCAACCTTGCGCGTCCATTGGTCCAAACCATGGATGGGCAAAGCGAACTTCGGTTTTGAAATCACGAATTGCTGAGCAAGTAGTGAGGAGCGCGTGGCATGACGCTTCATATTCGCGGATGACATCAAGCGTAACCGCTGAATCCGGCTTCACCGCTGCTGTGCTCGCGATGCCTTCAGGCAATTCTTCATTCACCAAATTTGTTATGATGCTGCTAAATGCGAGATTCACAATGCGGAGGTGATCAAGCGTCATTCACACAGACCAGTGGCGGCTGCTATCCTCTAATCCAAGTGGGCGCACGATCAATATCCGCCGTGAGAGTGCTGCTTCATCAAGATTTTCGATTAAGCGGCAGATCGCTTCACGTTCCCGGATGAAGTGGGCAGTAAAGGCCGCGCGGTTTCCAGTGAGGGTTTTTATGCCCAGTATCCAGCGGGCGATGACGTTCTCGGGGAAAGGTAGCCCAGCGCCAGGAGGTGCAAGTTTTGGTGTGTGCATGATAAAGTTAAGCTTCTATAATACTTGCAATTTGCAAGCGATAATACTTGTAGATTGCAAGTAATCTTTTGCTACGTTTCCTCGTGGCTAAGAATCAACCCAGACTATTGAAAAACAAAGCGGGCGATCTGCTCCGCTCCCCTTGCCCAGTAGCCTGTGCGCTCGACATCTGTGGCGACCGTTGGACACTGTTAGTCATTCGCGACCTGATGTTTGGTCGTTCACGTTTTAAAGATTTCAGCGCATCTCCTGAGGGCATTCCAACGAACATTCTCAGCGAGCGTCTCAATCGGCTACAGCGCCACGGTCTTGCGGTGCAGGTTCCAGCGGAGGATGGCACCATGCGCTTGGGCTACAGCCTCACGGAAAAGGGCCGCTCCTTGGCACCAGTGCTTGAGGCGATGCGTGATTGGGGCCTGCAATGGGAACCGAATACCAAGGCCATGTTACAATGAGTGGAAAGCGACCCATCTTTTACCCATCTAAAGCTGGCCAGGAGCGGGGTAGCCTTTTGCTTCGTCGTCTAGGACGAGGATCCAGTCGAGAGACTCGCCTTGTTGCGGCGGGGTGAAAGTTTGCTCGGCATCGTTTTTGAATGATCCGATGGCTTCGGATTTTCCGGCGCGGGGATCAAACCACCATGCTTTCACGAGCGGGCCTGTGATCACGTTCATCCGCACGGCGAAAGCACGGCCAGCAGGCACATAAACCATGGCGTAGCTGCCTGCTTGATCGCGCGTGGCGCAGAAGCGGTAGCGCCCGCTGCCCGGCACACTGGTGGCGACTCGATCTGTGACGATGATGCTATCGTCTGGAATGCGGTCTAAAAACGGACGGGACTCGATGAGGCGGCGGCCATACCCCATTTGCACGGCACCGGGTTGTTTGATGGCATCTGGCCACAGCATGAGCGGGTTGTTGATGGGTGCCTTGTCAGCCGTCCAAAATTGCCAGACGGAATGATGACCGTAAGTGTGGCCGAATGCGCCGCTGAAAAGATTCCAATACAACGGACGGCGGACATCCGCAGAAACTGAGTGGCCATTTTTATCCGCAGCAAATGAGATGGGATGGTCTTCATAGATGGGTTCCGCATCGAGCACTGGCTTGGTGGGCGTGCGATCGTAGTCCACCCGGGTGTTTTGATAGCCCTCGTTGAATTGGGCGGTATGGCCATTTTGGCGCATGTTA
>JAYULG010000094.1:0-17172 GCA_043763755.1 Akkermansiaceae bacterium
GATTTCTGGGCATTCAAGGAATCTGAACATACCAGATGTCGTGTACAGAACTGTTAGATTCGCTTAGAGGGTATCCTCCCTAATGTAGGCACCCTGGCCATTTTAGCAAAAAGTTTAGCTCGAGAAACTGTGCAAAGGACTAGCCCTATTGGGCGTTGACGCTTGAGTCAGGTCTGAAATGGCAAGTAGGAAGTGCGAAAGCTGTCACCAGCTGCTACTTGCGCGGATCAATCACGCTTGAAAAACTTCTCATACTCTCGGTGAAGCTTTTCATGATGGGCCGCTAACTCCGTGAGAGGCATGCATTCCAGATTTTCATGTGGGGTTTGAGGCTTCCCGAGAAATTCTTCGAATGCTTGGATTTTCCCGATCAACAAGCCTTCTGAGCGGCCTTCCGAGCGGCCCTCCGAACGGCCCTCCGAACGGCCCTCCGAACGTCCTTCAGTGCGGCCCTCCGAGTGTCCTTCCGAGCGACCTTGGGCAATTAGTTTTTCTGCAACAGACATGGCATTCTTTTCGAATTCGGGGTTGGTTGAGAGACTATGATAAATCTTTTCCACGTCAAGGTCGCTGTCTGCGTGGAGGGCATAAAGTAGCATCATTCCCAAGAGGGTATCGGGAAATTCATGGGGTGTAAAACGGGCTAGCCATTCAAAAAAGCGCAGCAATTGCTTTTGTCGCGCGAGTTTCATCAATTGCATCACCACGCGCAGCCGGGTGTCATTCTCTTCTAAAGCAGGATCGCAACGAGTGAGATCCAGCAGCGCGTGCTGGAACTTTGGCAGGAACGGGAGTAGCGCTGGAGCGATTTCCTCTGATAACTCAAACAGGTCCTCAAAACAGGGAGAGATGTTCCAAGTCTCTGGCCCCTGATGCAGAACAAACGGCAGAATGGGCGGCAGAGGTAAGCCACAGGTTTGGTGATGCTTGGTGAAAATTTCCGTCACGTAGCCAAGCAGACGCAGTGGCATAGCCGGGTCTGGCGTGCTCTGATGCTCGAAGAGAAGGTAGAGCAAAGTTTCCTGTTGGCCCATGCGGATGGAGAAAAGTAGATCCGAATGCACTTGCTGGAGGCTGGATTTTACGAAGGAGCCGGGCAGAACGGTCAGCGAGGGCCAGTCGACCTGTGCCGCAATGGCGGGCGGCAGATGACTTTTGAAAAAAGCGGTCGCATGTTCCGGTTGAGAGAAGACCGCCTTGAAAAAACCGTCGTTGGTATGAGCGGCGGGGGCGAGCGATTCTCCACGACTTTCCACGCCGCAAACCATCTATCAAACATGGTGGAAACACAAGAGCGGTCTTGTTTTCAAAATAGAGCGGAGGTTTTGGCGATTCATTGATTGATGATGGCCGCTCTGGCCTCATGCGTCAGTGCGAGGTTTCGGGTGACGTTGACGCACCGCTGATGGCGGCCGCATTTGTTACTCACAGTTGGTTTTTTGTAAAACCAGACAATAGCGAATCTTCGCTTTCGCAAATCTGGCTCTTTTTCGCTAATATCTTGAAACCACCAGCGGTAAATTTCGCTCTGATCCATATCAAGTAGTAGCAATAGGATCGTGTGTCATCAGGTAGCATTCTATACGCCATTGCTCCCAAGTGGTTGACCCACCATGTGCTGCTTGCTAGCTTCCACGCCCCGTCATGAGCGCCGCTGCCCCGAATTACAAAGACACCCTCACACTCCCGCAAACGTCTTTTCCGATGCGTGGAGACTTGGTGCAAAACGAGCCCGCCCGCCTCGAGGCATGGGAAAATCAAAATATCTATCAGAAAATTCTCGCCCGCCGCCGTGCGCAAAATGCCCCGGAATTCATCCTCCATGATGGCCCGCCCTTCGCCAATGGCGATGTCCACATGGGCACTGCGCTCAATAAATTGCTCAAGGACCTCGTCGTAAAGTCTAAGACCATGGCTGGCTTTGCAGCACCGTTTATCCCGGGTTGGGACTGCCACGGGCTGCCCATCGAGTTCAAGGTTGTGAAGGAAACAGCGGGCCTCGAGCCTGCGGAGATCCGCCGCCGCTGCACTGAGTTTGCCTCCAAATTCATCGATATCCAGCGCGCGTCATTTCGCCGCCTCGGCATCTTAGGAGATTGGGCAAACCCCTACCTCACCATGGCTCCTAGCTACGAGGCCAGCATCCTGCGCGTCTTCGCAAAGCTGGTGGAAAATGGGTCCATCTATCAGGCCAAGAAGCCCGTGCAGTGGTCTTACGGTGCACAGACCGCTCTCGCTGAGGCCGAGGTGGAATACGCAGACAAGGAAAGCCCGGCCATCTTCGTGAAATTCCCACTTTCGCCTGATTTGCGAGACGCAAGCATGGTCATCTGGACCACTACGCCATGGACGCTTCCCGCGAATCTTGGCATCGCCGTACACCCAGATTTCACCTACATCATCGGGAAATTCTCGAACGGCGAGCACCATGACACTTTCATCATCGTCCGCGAATTAGTGGGATCTTTCACAGAAAAAACTGGCTATCAACTCACCGAGACCTTGGAGGAAATCAAAGGCCGCGCCCTAGATGGCCTCACTGCGCAGCACCCATTTCTCGCCCGTACTTCAAAGCTCATCCTTGCAAATTTCGTCACCACAGAGACCGGCACCGGTGCCGTGCACATCGCTCCTGGCCATGGCTCGGACGACTACGTGGCCGGCCAGCAAAATGGCCTTGCGGTGCTTTCACCCGTCGATAACGAAGGCAAGTTCACCGCAGATGTCGGCGTGGAAGAACTCGTCGGCATGCACGTTTTTAAATCGAACGGCCGCATCATCGAGATCCTCGCCGCGAGCGGCCATATGCTGGGTCAGGAAGTTTACAAACACTCTTATCCCCATTGTTGGCGGTCGAAAACACCCATCATTTTCCGCGCGGTAGAGCAGTTTTTCATCTCGCTCGATACCCTGCGCGGTCAGGCACTTTCGGAAATCGATAAAGTCGAATGGCTCCCCGCGTGGGGCCGGAATCGGATCTACGGCACTGTCGAGAGTCGCCCGGATTGGTGCATCTCGCGCCAACGCACATGGGGCGTGCCACTGCCAGTTTTCTTTGCGGAAAATGGCGAGGCCATTCTCTCTTCCGAGCTCTCACATAAAGTTGCGGAACTCGTCGAGAAACATGGCACGAATGTGTGGTTTGAAAAATCCGATGCCGAGCTCGCTTCTTTGTTAGACCTTCCCGCTGGGGTTAAAAAATGCCGAGACACGCTCGACGTGTGGATTGATTCTGGCTGCTCGCACGCCGCTGTCCTAGATGCGCATCCAGAGCTCCACTGCCCGGCGGACCTGTATCTAGAGGCCACAGATCAGCATCGCGGCTGGTTCCAGAGCTCGCTCATGCTCAGCACCGGCTATCGCGGCCACGCACCTTATAAAACGGTCATGACCCACGGCTTCGTCGTGGATAAGGATAAGAAAAAACTCGCCAAGTCCGATGCCGGAAAAGCGGGGAAGCCCACCGATGCCGCCTATTTTTATAATCAGTATGGTGCCGATATCGTCCGCCTATGGGTCTCCTCCGTGGATTGGCAAAACGAGGTGCCCTTTGGTGAAGACCTCTTCAAACAAGTGGCCGAGCCGTATCGGCGCCTCCGCAACACACTGCGGATTCTGTTAGGAAATCTCGATGGCTTCGATCCCGCTTCGTCCCCAATTTCTAGTCTCCAATCCCCCATCCCTCTCCTTGATCGCTGGATTCTCGAGCGCTTGCACTCCGTTACCGCCGAGTGCCTCGCCGCTTATGAGACCTACGAATTTCGTAAAGTTTTCAACGCGCTCAATCAATTCTGCACCGCAGATCTCTCTGCCATCTACATTGATGCCACTAAGGACCGCATGTATTGCGATGACGCAGATTCCCCGCGCCGCCTCGCCTCGCAAGCGGCTATGCATGAAATTTTCACCACCCTTGCCCGGCTCTTAGCGCCTATCCTCGCCTACACGGCGGACGAGGCATGGGAACACGCCAGCTTCACCCATGGCAGTGTGCATGAGCAGGATTTCCCCGTGCCGAATCCCGCATTCGTGCCCAGCGATGCGACCACTCGAGCTCACCGATTTTTCGAAATTAAATACGCCATTCAGACCGCCATCGAGGCTCGGATTCAAGCCAAGGACTTCACGCGGAACAACGAGGCAGACGTGGTGCTGACTATCCCCGCGAGTGATGCACATTTGCTCGAACTATTAAATGATCGCGCATTTTCCACTGAGTTTTTCATCATCGCCGGCCTCACCGCTACCCTTGGCGAGGAGCTCACCGCCACCGCCCGCAAGACGGATCTCCCGCTCTGCCCCCGCTGTCGCAAGCACGAGCCACTACTGGAAAGCGGGCTGTGCGAGAGGTGCGATGAGGTTTGTAACGGTGACTGAATAGTTTCCCCGGGAGCGCCGACCAATGACGACATTGGCGGTCCCGGCGGGACCCTCAACACTATGGTAGCAATGGCTCTACCGTGACTCGTTCTGCGCCTAGCAGATCCCGCAAGCGGGTGCGGAGAGTATTTTCTACCGTATCAAGCATGCCGCTTTTTTCGGCTTCGCCCCGCATTTGCTCACGCAGCTCGCGGAGAATCTGGGTGCGGTCTTCTGGCTGCACGCGATTGAGCCATCCGCTGTCTTCGCTCAGGACATCGTAATCGGTGAGTTCCACGGATAAAATTGCAGGCTTAGGAAAATTCGCGATAGGCTGGCGATTTTCCATCCTCAGCGAGATTCCGTTTTGCAAGCGGTAGCCGCCTTTTACTTTATAGTGCCCTTTCACAATGAGTTTCTTCGTCCCCAGCGGCAGGCCGGAAAAAGCCTCAGATTTCTCGATGGTGCGGGTGGCGCTCATCCGCATTTCTAACAAGCCTAGCTCATTAATTTCTGTCGTCTCCGCAATCTCGGCACGCCCTTCCACTATGTGCGTATCCCGCCCTGTGATGGCGCCAAGCACCTCTTTCAAACTGCGCTCCACGCTGCGTTTTGTCCCCGCTGCCATCCGTTCTAGCGGCGAAACGACGAGGAAATATAGCCCGCCAATGGTAGCCAGAACCATGATGCCCAAGCGCAGTGTCCGCCATATTTCCGTCCGGTATTCCATGCAATGAATCGATACCACGGGGTTTCTACACCGTCGATGCCAGAACTGCAGACCGCGCAACCGAGAGAAATTTCTGCTGAAAATCTTGACACCGCTCTCAAAAATCTTCTTGGTTCCGCCCCGCGCTTGCAGCAATGCACTCGCGCAAAGCGCAATGCACCCGTAGCTCAGCTGGATAGAGCGTCTGACTACGAATCAGAAGGCCGGGGGTTCGAATCCCTCCGGGTGTATTTCTCACAAATAGCTTAAAATCAGGCAGGTGGGAGTGGGCGCCGATGGCGTCCCGATTATGCTTACTCTCTCATCATTCCCCGCGAAACTCGCGCCCGCTTGCTAGATTACTTGCCATCGTTGCAGGCACGCGGTGCGATCGTAGGGAAACGCCTGAAGGAAAATTTAGCAGGCATCGAAAAAGCCAGGCTGACGGAAATTGGTTTTCTCAATGCACTTCTCAACACCAATTTGACGCTGATTTTTGCGGAAAGCGCGGTATCTGGCGATGGCTCAAGCTGGAAATGACTACTTCGGCGGCAGCCACTGCACCGGTGATGGAATCAAAGCCGCAGTCACCGATTCGATGGCTGTCCTGACTGGCATCCAAGGCCACTACGATTCACAGCGCTGTCCCTACCTCTATCCTAAAACTTTTATAACGAAGAATATCCTCATTCTTCCACTGGCGTAGCACGGAGGACGGCGGGATCAAGCTCTGGTGGTGGCGGCTCGCTTTCCACTGGCGCAGCCTTAGGTGGCTCTGGCAATGGGGCAATCATCAGCGGTTCTTCTTCTACAGGTGCGGCGCGCGGTGGTGCAGGCTCTTCTTGCACGGGCAGAGGGCGCTTCGGTTTCACCAGTATGGCCCGGGGCGGTGGCGGTGGGGTTTGCTCGATCATCAATGGTGCATCGAGGACGACGGCAGCTTTCGGCGGGGTAACTTTTAATTGCGCATCTTCAGGCGGGGTTTTACGCATGCGGATTTCCACTCGGCGGTTGGCTGCTTGGGCAGTGCTATCCCCCTCAGTGACTAGCGGCTGGTAGCGGCCGAAGCCGCGGGTGATGATCCGGTCCGCGTCCATTCGCATCGAACTGACAAGATAGTCTTTCACCGCTTGGGCGCGTTTGATGGAAAGCTGGAGGTTCGATTCATCCCCGCCTACGAGATCGGTGTGGCCCTCGATCCAACAGTAAAGATTAGGATTTTTATCCATCAGTAGGCCAATTTTCATGAGGCCCACCTTGGCGCTTTCCCGCAGCTCGGCGCGGTTGAACTCGAAAAGTAAATCGCTGGGCAGCATAGTCTTTTTCCCAAGCAATATGTTCGGCGGTAAATCGAGCAATTGATCCAGCGAGGTGATGCCATCCAATACTCCTTTTTCCACTTGGCCGCCCGCGCCGCGCTTGATCAGGTCATCCGTGAACTTTCCAAGATTTAGATCATCGTCCACTTGGGCAGAGCCGGGATCCACGGTGAGGTGGCCCACTTCTGCTGGCCGGATGGATGAAGGTTCGCTTCCGAATTCTGGCAGATCGCCATCGATTTCCATGCCGGCTGCGGCAGCAAATGCGATCGCTTGAGGATCGCCCTCCATAGCGGGCTTCTGCATCTGGAGAGCATATTCAGCATTGAGCGCATCAGGTTTGATATCGATTTCCTGATCCTTGGGCAGCACGGCGAGAAGATCGATTTCCTCCATCAATGAGGCCGCATCATTTGGCGGCACGATCAGGTCTTCTGGTGGCGGCGCAATCTCGTCTGCCATTTGGCGCACTTCCACTTGCTGGGTATTGATGGGCTGCGTGCTAAGGTCCTTGGCTTTCTCAAAATGAAAGGCGATTTTCAGATTATCTAACATGAAAAACACGACCACGTGCAGCAGGATGGAAACTAACATCGCCACCGCTGCCCACCAGCCTAGATGTTCTGGGCCGGGCAAACGGTATGCACCGCTGCTGCGAGTTTCGCCCCATGAATAGTTACCTCCCACGGCAAAATCATACGGCCTTCTTCTGCATTGGCAATCACCAGAAATTTTGTTTGGCTCTCGCTTGGCACTTCGAGTGCTCACTCTACAACAACAATTTTACTCCCATGGCTGCAAAAAAAACTGCGAAAAAACAAACGGAATCCACACCTGAAAAAGTAAAGTCAGCAACGAAGGCGGCCAAAAAAGCACCCGCAATAATCGCAGTCGCAGCGAACAAGTCTCCTGCCGTGGCAAAGCCTAAAAAGTCGGGCACTGTGGTAAAGCCATCGCTCGATACGATTGCCCGCGCGGCATATCTAAACTACCGCCGCCGCGTGGAAAGTGGGCTTCCCGGCGATTCCCACAGCGATTGGTTGGAGGCAGAGCAGCAGTTTTCACAATTGAAGCGTTGATTTTTTAACATAAAATCATTATTCCGCCTTCGCCTCACGCTTCAGGGATGGGTGGAAGCAGCGAAATCCGCGATGCGCGGTCCGTCATCCGGCCATGCGCATCTGATACTGGTTCAGGCGTATTGAGCGAACCAAAGCTGTTCTCTAATTCTGTAGCTGCTAGTTCCGGGGTTGTGGGAATAGGCGCATCTTGGTTCCATTCGTTCACAGAGGTAATCTCGGTTTTTTTCATGATTCAATATCATGAAATATCGCGTCACCCCTCTATGGGGCATTTCCCTACCTGATATCTATGTTTTGAAATCCCGAGTTTGGAATGAAAGCCAGCCGATGGTGAACAAAGAAATATTCAATCCCGCAAGAAAGGCATAAGATTCAATGATTTTAGGCCATGAGATGTGTTGCTCCATGAGAAACACCCAAGCACTCATCCGCCAAGTAACGAAGTAACTTTCATACGGTTTAAAAAATGGGAAGCCCTGCAAAATCATATCTACGAATAGTACTGTGAGTGTGATGATCGTAGCAGCGGCGGGCTTAATCTTAAAACACGAGAACATGAAAGCGATTGATGAAAGTGTGACCATACTGATTCCTATCCCAGCCGCAGAAAGAGCGAGGCGGCTTGCACCTTCCCACCACTCGGGATATGCTGCGAAAACTTTCATCTTCGGCTCCATGACGAATAGACCACCTTCCCATCCCACTGCGGCGATGGCCATTAAGTAGCCAGACACACCGACGAAAAAGACGAAGGTGAACGTAAATAGCGCTACAGAAGTATATTTGACTAATAATAACCGCAAGCGACTGATTGGCCTGGCAAACACCATTCTTAGATTCCCATCCTCGTTTTCCTTGGCCACAATATCCCCTGCTACGAGAGCAAAATAGATAGATCCTAACAGAAACATACTAAGCAGCATGATCGTGAAAGTAATCGTCAACGAGCTATAGTATGTGCCAAATTCTAATCCATTGCGCTCTAACATTCCGCGCATATAGCTTTGGCTGCGGTCCATTTTGTAAACGATAAGGATAATGGCTTCCATCGTTAGGAAGGCACCGTAGCCCATCCACGTGCGAGGCCTTGCGAAGAGTTTGCGGAGCTCCCCGCGAAGTTGTTGGAGAAAGAGCATGGTGATGTGTTTCTAGAAACGGAGATCCGCCACTGCATAAACCGGAATGCGGAAATGCGCTCACAATATTTTCGCGATGACAAGAAAGCGGGCAGGCTTGCCATGCCATGGAGATGCGGCCATTATAAGCCATGCGACTGTTTCAAGACCAAGTCTATCAGAAGGGCGAGCAATTTATCCGCATTGTCCGCTTGGATCGTTATGAAGTGGAATATAAGGCGACCGTGGGCGGCGTGAAAGCAGAGGGAGTCCAGGTCATTTTGCCGAAAAAACCCTTTTGCCGCCTGCTCAAAGGCATGACTCTGCTCGTGCCGGTAAAAAAAGTGGTGCCTGAGTGAAGGAATTCACACTTGGGAACCTCACCCACTCCCGTCGTGGAGTTTGCATGAACCGCTAATCCTGCAGCCCAAGGTCAAGAAGTAGAAAATCGAGATGGAACTCCAAAAAAGAAGTTCTAACGCTGCCTACTAAGTGCTTCCTTGGCGCTTTTGGTTTCTTAGCGGTGAATGGCTTTATATTTTCAGTTTGCCACGAATTCTGCCTAATGAAGTCACTCCATCTTTTCGAATCAAGCTGAGTTACTACCAGCGGGTGAGTTATCAGTAACTTCAATTCCATTCGCCCATGCCCAGCTCCGACCATGAAACCACGCTTGCCCGCCAGTGGGAAATCCTACGCAACCACCTTCCATCCCGCTCACCATGGCGAACTTCACGGGACCTCCGAGAACGACTCCAAACCGCTGGCCACAACGTGAGCAAGCGCACCATCGAGCGCGACATGGAAGAGCTGTCCCGGATTTTTCCGGTTGGCCGCAATGAAGTGTCAATACCCTACGGCTGGCACTGGAAGTCAAGGATCGAGCTCAATACCGAATCTGACAAATTGCCGGGGAGATGCCAAGGGAAGGAAGACGGTGTAGAGATTACGCGTCGGGGTGGTGCCGTTTAGAGGCAGCGAGACAATGGTTGGCGAATTATTGAACGAAAAGCCACTCATCGTTCTAGCATTCAGATTGATACCAGTAACGGTGCGGGGAACGCTCAGCGTGGCTTCAATAAAACCATTTGGATTGGCGATAACTTTGATTCCCACACGCCGTCCCGAGCCTCCTGCGGACATGCCGCGGCTGTAAGCTTCTAGATTGGAAATTCCATCTTGGTTTGGATCATCTAGTGGATCGTTGTCAGGTGCAGCCACAGCTTGCTCCACGATCCACTGAGCATATGTCTGTGGCGTATTCACCGCGATGTAGTCGCTCAGGATCACCTTGCCGGGTGTGGCGCTACCCGGGCCGTAGTGAACACGGAAGGAGCCTTTTCCGCTGGTGGTGTTTAGGCGGCCACCGCTAGCGATGTTGGAAAAACTACCAGTCAGCGGAGCACTGGCGGTGAGAATCTCGTAGGTGGAAGTGTGCAGGACCTCGTCATCGAAATCATCAATCGTAGAAAGCGTAAGCAGCCCGCCAAGGGTGGTGCCAGTGGTGGGCAGGACGCCAAGTTTCTGGATGACCTTGTCGTGCACGGTGCCAGCGATTTCCACGGCCAGAGTTGAGCCGGCCGTCAGCACAAGGTTCCCTTCAATGTTGACTGTGCCGGGGGAAGCCCCGGGGGCAAGTGTGCCGCTGGTGATGGTGGTGTGAGCTTTGATAGTCCCACTGCCTTTCACCAAAGCACCACCATTGGCATCTAGGGCCACGGCCTTGAGCCAGAAGCTATCTAGTAACCCATCGCCCAGGTTCACGCTTCCGCCCGTCTGGTTCCAGATGCCGCCCACATCACACACAAAGGGAAATCCAAAAATCTTGATGTTACCAGAGCCGGTAAGATTGCCACTGACGGTAAACACCGACTTCGCATAAATCTCAACACTCCCGTTGTTAACAAAATTTCCTGCAATGTGCATTTCCGGAGCCAGCCCATTGCCTGGGACATTTGGCCCACTCAGGCTGCGGCGGTAGTTGAGATAAATCCGCCCGCTGTTGCTGAAATTCGAAGCGGTGTTGAGTGTAAAGCCATCATCAAAAAACAGATCTCCCTGATTGTCGGCAAAGTTCTGCAGCGCGTTGAGTCCGGTCAATTGATCGCGGAAACGAATGTTTTGCCCCAAAAACTGAAGGGTCGCGTTATTGGTCACAACGTCGGCGTTGTTGAATTCAAGAATGGCTCCAGCCGGCAGCCCGAACTGAACGTTGACCACAAAATTAGGCCCATAGTTGAGCGTATTTGTGTTTGGATCATACTGAGTCAGTGTCCCCAGCCGACATTCGCTTTCAGAATTGACCAATGAAGCGCCTAACATGCTGGTAGTGCCGGACACAAAAAAGTTGCTGCGGAAGCCGAGATCAATGTTGGTAAATTCTTCCATCGTCAGATCGTTGATCGTCACCGGAGAATCAGTGGTCGGACCGTAACCGGAGATTATTTGCCCAGCACCATTGCGGTGGGTGGGGATGATCACGTCGTCTTCTACATCCGGCACTCCGTGCGACCAACCTGAAGGCGTGTTCCAAGAAATGCGCGGGAATTGGCTCGTTGCCAATGGATCACCGCTGAACGTGGTCTCAATTGCGTGAGTCCACTGGGCCATGAGGATTAAGGCTGGCATATAGATGAAAGGGAGGGGGGTTGATGACTTCATAAAGTTAGTTATAGTTCAATATAATTAGACAATACCTGAGAACTATACAGGTCTGGTTGCATGTCACGAAAAAACATGTAGATTTCTGGAAATAGTAGCTACATTCGCTAAAAGGGCAGTTTGACAAAGCTGTTTTGGCTCGCGGCACGGAGTTCACGTTCTAACAGACTTTTGCATTTTTTCCCACAAATGGCATTAGGCTGTGGTTGTTGGGCGCGATTCGGCTTCGAGTGGATTGGTTGGCGACGGCGATGCGGTCTCGGGTTTGATTGTGGTCTTCCCGGTAGATCCCATCGAGTAACCAATGGCAGATGTTTTAGATGCGCCAAAGACCGCGAATGTAACCGAGTAATCCTTTCGCGCGGACGTCTTTCAAGCTGCTCCGAGTCGAGCTGACGGAGCGCGAAGTCGTATTGGTCACACGCGTCGTCGTGGAGTTGCCCTTGGTTGCCCTTGACGCTGAGGATGTGGTCGCCGCCTATTGCAATTATATGAATCGGCAACGGTTCGCTGAGTCCCATGGCATCAATCGTTACGATAGCTCCCTCAAGTTTGAGCATTTCGAGCAACCTGGGGACGGCGGTTATCTCGTTGGTTTTCTTGCCAACCAAGACTTGTGCGAAGGTGATTCTGGACTCGCAAGCCTAGGCGCTGACGGCATGAAGATGGGTGGTTTCTTCACTACGACTGCCACGCAGGGTCTTGTCGTCGATGCAAGATGCAAAAACGGTAGGTTCGAAGGCTTGGAAGACGCGTGAGAAAGTTTTATAGGAGGGAATGCAGGTGGAGATTTTTAGCCATTTTCGCACTAAGTCTTCGCGCGATTCCGCAAATTCATCCATGAGCTCATTTAAACGCAGTTCGCAGAATATGGCGGCGAAGGCAATGAAGAGAATTTCCCCGAAGTGATGGAGAGTGTGGCAGCCATCGCGCGGATCGGTGATGCTGGCAAAAATGTCGAAGCTGGCTTGGAAGCTGCCCAAGTAGCTGATCTTGTTCGGATTTCTGGGCATTCAAAAAAGTTAATCATACTAGATAGGGTGTATAGAACTGTTGAGGTTTTATGTTGTTTTTTTCTCAATGAAGCGACATTGAACGGACACGTTTCTGAGTAGAGGTTACTATTTTTTAATTTTTAAAAGATGGGCTTCCGTCTCGGTGAGCAACTGCCTCGCTGATTCGAGTGGGAGGCCAGCATTCACAATGTCCCCGAGTAGATTGGAGCCGATTGCAAGAGATCTTGCGCGTATGTTGATGAAAGGGTTGGTTTAAACTAAGTATAGATCTAAGGATTTAGGGCATTGATCACTTCGTATTCGTTAGTCGCACTTGGAGTGGATTTGTCTTCTATCTTGATTCCAAGCGCGGAGCTTGCGGCACATTTCTGATTTCATTTTTGGGGATGCTATAAAATCTTGTTTTTTGCGTCGTTCATTTCACTTGTCTCTTTACGACTCTTCAAAGATCTCCGTCGGGATTAGTGTCAGCTAATTGATAATACAGTCGCGCATGTGGAATTTTGGAATAGGGAGATGGGACCTTATTGTCCCTTTCTTACACATTGCCAGAGGAAGAGACGACAGTAAGGTCGTCATTCCCTAACCCAGAAATTCACAAAGCATGACACGCGGCGGTAGATCAAGGTCGTTTTAAGTGAAATTGGAAATCATTCCAAGAACGATCCGTATAGATGCCCTTGTCTGTGGCGAGAGTTCGCGATTCACCTATTCGTCGAATTGCAATTTCTGGATCGAGTTGAAGTCCAGATTCTGAAAACGGAGTTCAATTTGGACCCTGCCGTCGAATTCTAGAACCTCTTCCAAGTCTTTGAGGCTCGCTTTTAATCGGAGCTGTTCCGGCTTGCTTGACTCATTTGGTTTCAGCATTTTGATGAGGTCGAGTGTTTTCGTCTTGGCCGGATTATCGAGAAAAAGCGTCGGAAATTCGCGGATTGATTGGGACAGATCGCTGTCGAGCTTGGTTTGGCTGCCCCGCAACGCTAGGACGAGGTAGGCTCGCAAGTGCGGGTAATTTTCCCGGATCTTTGCGAAGCGCCAACTGGCGGCGGCGAGGGCTTGTTAAATTGGTTGAGACTAAGTCGGGAGTGGTCCACGAACGCGACTTTGCATCGGGCCTACGACAAAATGTGTCGCGGTGAGGTGAGTAGTAAGTGGCTTGTGGGCGTTTGATTCCAAGGGCGATTGTCTCTCCCAATGAGGTGTGTCGTGGAGCGACCCAAGGCTTGGTTGCCGCGCTGAGTCTGAAAATGGAGGGCTGGCACACATTGCATATGGGTTTTTCTAGCTGGGGAGTAGCGACTTTACTGTCGTCTCTGCGCTGAGCGACCTAATAAAAATGGATGGCAAAGGCTTTCCCCCTCATTCGCAAGGCCCTTGGAACGGCAACTTCAGCATGCGATTCAGAAAAACTAATTGGAGGCGGAGGAGGGAATCGAACCCTCGAATGACGGTTTTGCAAACCATTGCCTTACCACTTGGCTACTCCGCCATTCGACTGGCGTGGCGGCGAGTGAGTATGAGGGATGAGGCGACGTGTCAACCTTCGAATCTCAATCGCTGCGCTCTTTTCTAAATTTGATTAGAAGCTCACACGGGTGCGGCCACCGCCGGATAACACGCGCACGCGGTCGCCCTGGCTGAAACTTTCGCGCGGGGAAACTTCTTGCACCACTGCCATCGAGCCGCCTTGGTCGAGTCTGACGGTGATTTCAATTCCGTTGCGGGAATTCATGGATTGTTCGGCACGTGAACCTACTGCACCGCCTAGCAATGCCCCGCCTACGGCACCGGCGGTGTTTGATGCACGTCCACTTCCGATGTTGCTACCTAGGAGACCGCCTGCAAGGCCACCCACAAGAGTGCCAGCATTGTTGCCACCTTCGATCTTGATTGGGCGGATCGAGGTGATTCTACCGCGTTGCACATTCTGCGCTTGGCCAGCTTCAGAGCGTGAGACCACATCGCCAGTGAGGCTGTCTTGGGCACAGGAGGAAAGTAGCACGGCTAAAGCTATTGTGAGAACAGAGATCAATTTCATGACATTTAATGGGTGAAGATCCTCAAAACATACTTCCACGCATTTCATGTTCAAGCACTATGTTGTTTAGCAAATACCCTGTATCATTCCTACAAAAGTGATGACGGTAATCCAGAAGGCAACGAAGGTAAGGCGATTCATTTATTTCGATAAATTGGCAACGCCTCAAACTAGATTATAAACTAGTCTTAACTATTACGCGATATCGTGTTTTGGCGTGGATCGAGCTTCCTGTGCGGAAAGGGTGGGGAATAACATGAATGTCACGATAGCTCGGGCAGGCAACAGAGGTGCGGGGCGGATTCGAGAAAGATTTCAAAAAGGGATTGCTAAGTGGAAATGGAGTTCCTAGCTTCCCGCGCTCCGAGGGCAGGTGTCAGAGTGGTCGAATGAGCACGCTTGGAAAGCGTGTGTGGCAGCAATGTCACCGAGGGTTCGAATCCCTCCCTGTCCGCCATAAAGGCATATATTTCAGAGACTGATATGCGGCATCTATTATGCAGCAGATTATTCAGGGTGAGCAAAGGAGCGTCGTCATTTTGACGACTGTTTCGGGCGGACATTTTGTCCGGCGTCTTGCTCTCGTTGGACAAAATGTCTGCCTGAAACAGCGTTTTGGATAAAAGCGGTCCTTTTGGCTTGATGATTATCGTAGATTCCACGAGTTGTGTTCGCATGAACTATATAAATCCCGATTTGGAAATTCATAAGTCTGGTGGTGAACTACCGTATTGGCAACAAGACGGAGTCCTTCAATTTGTGACATTCCGCCTTGGAGATGCCCTGCCTCTGTCCCTGATCGGAGATTGGCAAGAGGAACGGAAACAATGGCTCGCCGTCCATCCTAAGCCGTGGACGCTAGAAGTCGGTTTGGAGTATCATTGGAATTTCAGCGCGAAACTCGAACGCTGGCTCGATCAGGGAATGGGTTCGTGCCTATTTGCCGATCCAGACGCACGCCGGGCGCTCGCGGAATGTTTGATGCGATTTGAAGGTGAGCGCGTATTCCATCAAGCTTGGGTGATTATGCCGAATCATGTGCATGTGCTTTTCAGCCCGAAGGTGCCGATGGCAAAGCTGGTGCAGGCGTGGAAAGGCTACACCGCACGGGTGCTAGGAATGGGGCCGATTTGGCAGCGTGACTACCATGATACGATGATCCGCGATGCTGACCACCATGTGAATGTGCTGCGCTTCATCCGGCGAAATCCGCTCAAGGCAAAATTGGCTGAAGGGAAATTCACGCTCTGGGAGAAAAACCGAGGAGTGGCGTGACTCTTACGACTGGCCTACCAATCGACTTCGGCGGACAGAATGTCCGCTCGAAACAGCGTTCAGGATGAACGCGCTCCTTGGTCGCTGAGCTTCGCGGCGGCGGCGGACTTGATTTCTTCCAACTTCTCGCGATCCGGCGCGGCACCTCGCGCTTGATCTGGCTTGCTGCCGCCTTTGCCGCCGGCGAGGGTGGCTAGATCGCGGAGGAGGTCGCCCGCATGGAGGCCGGCGGCGAGAGCGTCGGGGCCGCAGTGGGTGGCGAGGTGAAGTTTTTCACCATCGTCCACGATGAGTAGGGCTGCGCCAGCAAATTGCTTTTTCTTGAGGCCGTTCTGGAGTTCTTGAAGGAGGCATGCATCAGACTCGAAGGGACATTTCATTTCTGAGTTGATTTATGGTTGTTCGAGTGGGCTATACCATTGCTCCAGAATTTGATTAATAACTGCGAGGTCTTCTGCTAACCAGCGATCTTGAAGAATATTGTTTGCCCACCCGTCGTTTCCAATGAAAGACCCAGTATAAATTTCAACGGCTCGTTGAAATTGGACAATCTTTCTTATGGAGTCGATCACCGTTAAAGACGCGTCGCGCTCTTTAAGTGTGATCATCGCTACGAGTCGGTAGGCATCCTGAGCGTGTTTGACGGCTTGATCACGTGAAAAACCGCGTTCTCGCAGATCCAAGCCGTTATCTTGAGCGCTGCACCAGCGCTCGTGGGCAGCTGTGAGTTTCATGACAGTCCATGAAATCGGATTGGGGACTGAAATTTTCGTTCCGCCAATTGGAAATACGAAAGGCGAAAGATCACACCCGATGGCCTCCGGGTTATGACGGCCATGCAACCCCCTCTCACCAAGCGATGGTGCGTGTTTGATTCTAATTCGATCTGTTTTTAAGCGAGTTTCATCGGGTGTCGGCGAGGGCGTGTGTAATTCGACGATGACTTTCCGCTGACTGCCGAGATCCTTTTCAAATTGCCACCTCTGCCCTTGTGGATTTAGGGATACCGCGAAACCATGGGCGGTCAAAATCCCCAAAACTTGGCCGTTGCAAGCCATATTGGCAATGAGATCGAGACCAACAATGAAATCGAGATCTTTGGTCACTCTTGGAGTCCCATCCAACCACCTCTCCAAGGGAATGACTATTTTCGGTTGTATCTCGTTAAGCAACCAACGTTGTTTCAGGAATAGCCCGTAGCCTCCTGCCACTAGCAGCCCGCTGCTCATCTTCAAATAGGTCATTCCAAAGTGGCTCAAAATGAGGCCATAAGGGATCATTCGTGGGTTCCATGAGTCGTTTTAGGAAAGTATTTGTTGGAAAATTTCTTTCGCGGCATCCTTTTGTCGGGCATCACCGTTGCGAAGTTCGATCCAGGTCTGAAGCCGTCCCGCCCAACGAATTCCACGCTCATCGATCTCGTTCCCAAAGTAATAACCGGGTTGCTCAGATGCCAGCAGTTGGATATCTGCGAAATTGGGAACCGATTCTTTCTCTCCTCCCAGTAAAGTCATTGCTTTCCTCAGATTGGAGACAGCGACCTGAACGGGTCCACCTTGACCAAAAGCACTATAGCGCCCGACTGAGGAAACACC
>JAYULG010000095.1:0-1288 GCA_043763755.1 Akkermansiaceae bacterium
GATCTTGGCATTTCTGATCCGTGGACTGCGGTGAACGTCCTTGATGGTCCACTCGGCGGTGTGACAGTGACTGATACTCCTGGCAGTGCATTGAATACAATGATTGTTAGAATACCTAAAACTGAAGCCTCGCCAGCAGGTAAGCTCTTTGCCCGAATCAAGGTTACACAACCTTGAGACTATTCTATTAGCTAACTCTAATTCTCAGCAAGCGGTTCTTCCTACGGCGTCCAAAATCCGACACTCGCACGCTGCTGGGTAAAAGAGCTCTGCTGGGATGAACTTGAGGCTTTACCTAAAGATGTAGCAGCCATTTCCGACACGCACATTGGGAGGAATTCGCTTTTCCTCAAAGTAATCATACCCATCTTTTAAATTGAGCCAGAAAGATAGGTGTGGGCTGTTCTCTTCAACTGCAAGCCGCGCGGCACTCATCTGAAACGGAAAGATATGTATATGAAAAAATGCCTGCCCTGCTTGATGGGCGGCGCTACAGAGCGTGTAAATTTCATCAATAGTTTCGTCCGTCATTGCGAGGCAGCCGATGGAAACATTGCCACCATGGACCATGATGAAACTTCCTGTGCGACTCATTGCGCGATCATAGGAATTTGGATATCCGATATTGAATGAGAGGTGAAATGCACTGCGAGGATTCATCGCAGCGGGTGGCACTGTGTAAAATCCTTCCGGCACTTGGCCATCGCCTTCCTTAAGCTTTGGCCCAAGTTGGCCAGATGCAGCCGCTATAGCATAACTCCGAAACAATTGAAATTTGCCATCCTCACGATGGCGCAGCCACAACTCCAAGACCCGTTCCTCCTTGAATGCGCGCAGGAAAACCGGATCGCCATAATGCAAGCCACGCACCGACAAATCGCGCTCAAGAGCTGGCCGGACCTTCGCTTCCGCCGCGGCAGCACGATCTGAGTTCGGCATCATTTTGGGTTCTATCGCAGCACTCTCACTGCAAGACGCAAGTGATGCAAAACCAGTAAAGCATAGCAACATACGGTGTGTTCTCATCCAGTGGTGAGATTATTAAACAAGCGATATTTGACCAGAAAACACACCTGACTCTTAAACCATTGTTAAGTGAGTGGGAGAGAGCAGATTCAACAACTCACGTTGCGGTAAGATGTAAGGTCCGTCGGGCCAATTTGATCCGCGGGAACCAGACAGTAGTGCCGCTCCTCGACGATTTTTACGAGACCATCAGACTCAAGCCGCAGCTCAAACATCGCGATCCGTGAGTCTGCAATGAATTGGGCGGAGATCGCCCGACATA
>JAYULG010000096.1:0-4472 GCA_043763755.1 Akkermansiaceae bacterium
CACCGCCGCCACCGCGCTGCGCTTCGGCAAATACTTCGGCACCCCTCCCGAATACTGGCTCAACCTCCAACACATGCACGACCTCGCCGCCGCCCGCGAGGAACACGCCGATGCACTCGCACGCATCCGGCCTTTGGTTGCGTGACATCTGTCTTGCGCAATAATCAAATCTCTCTGCTGGGAAAAGGCGGCTTCCACCCACCTCAGTCGTATCGGTATGTCGGGAGCGAGGAGTTGGGGAAGCTGATGCGATTGCTTTGTAGCGGCGCTCTGTAAGCTTCGTTGAATCGGCTAGAATTCGCCCCGCTGGCCGCCGGAAATCACCACAACAGCGGCACCCCATATGCCAGGAAATCCTCATCACAGGTCACAATCGTAAGCCGTTCCACCTGCGCTTGGGCGATGATCAAGCGATCAAACGGATCACCGTGGTGGCGCGGTAGCGCGATCACAGCCTCGTAATGCTCCACCGCAGGAGGCAAAAACACGAACCCATTCGCCTCCAGGACACCGGAAAAAATCACTCGATAATCCGTCTGAAGTTTGAGTTTGCCGATGCTTACCTTGATCGCCACCTCCCAAGTGGAAGCGTGGCTCACAAAGCGTTCGTTCGAATCATCCTCCATGGCAGCACGGGCTTTCTGGCTCAGGATGGAATTGCCTTCGCAAAACCATAGCAGCGCGTGCGTGTCGATCAGCAACCTCATGCCATGTAGTCCTTGAAGTCTTCCAGTGGTTCATCGAAATCCTGTGACCATGAGATCTTCCCACGCAAGCAACCAAACCCCTTTAAATCCCCAGCAGCTCCCTCAGTCCCCCACGCCGATGCCACGCCGATCGGTTCCAGTTCCGCCCTCACCCGGATGGCTTGGTGCTGCCAAGCCTTCGGCACCGGCAAATGGATGGTGCCGTCCGCATCAGGTTCGATGATGGTGGAAATCAAGTTCATAGCCGCGAGCATAAGAGGCTTACCTCAATTGTAAATGACTCAAGTGCCGCGCTCAAGGAGTGTGGTAGTCATTGGGCTGGCGTAACCCTGCGGAGACACCTCGCCTACTCGCCAATGGTATTCACTAGCCTTGGAGCGCAAGTCGCTTGTCCCTCTCCATCCATCTGGTTTTATGAAAAGCAAAACCCATCTTCCCAGCCGCAAAACGGAATCCACATCGGTCTCACTTGGCAGTTCAAATCCGCCACCGAAATCAAAACCCTGCGTCGTACAAAAGGCGGTTTCCACCCGCCGCAGTCCTATCGGTATGTCGAGAGGGAGGAGATGGTGAAGCTGATGGATATGAGCGTCGATGTGCTTCGAATCGGAGAGGCTTCCCCCTGTTCCCCGCCTCCGGCGAGGCGAGCAGAATATTTCGATGCGGGAACCGACCCCAGAGATCTCTCGCCTGAACCATGGAGCGGAACGAACAGGACATTTTAGTCATTCTGATTCCTCTAGTCTTTTTTCCGTTCGCCGCATTGACTCCTTGCTGGAGAAGTATTGCTAATGAAATTACTACCCAACTCTGGAAAACAAAGAGTCATCAATGAACTTGTCGCAAGCAATGGCACCACCACCCGTCTTGATCTCGCAACATCCGGATTCTCCCTCTTTGCATTTGCCGAGATACGCTCGTTGCTGGCTAACTTGACGACATTACGACTATTGCTCTCAGTGTCAGACAGCCTCTCATCCGATCTTGTCGGCGGCCCAGAGGAACGGCCACAAAGAAATCGGCTGTTGGCTCGTCACTTCGCCCGGATTTGCACCAAATGGGTCGATCAAAAGACCGATGTCCGCTTTACACCATTTCCGCTTCCGCAATCCGCGTTCATTCCTTTCAATTCCGACGACACACCACACAAAGCCATCATTGGTCAATGTCCATTGACGTTGCAGGGACTGGGCTTAGCTCCGTCACCTCCGCTTGGCTTGATTCAATCCACGGACGAACCAGCGGAAGCCTCGATGTTCGCGGCGTGGTTTCAATCTGCTTGGACGTCATTGCATGCCCCGGGAAAATCCAAAGACACTCTCCTCGCCGCGCTTCATGAAGTTGCCCGCGAACATGCTCCAGGAGAATTATACTACGCGTTCCTCAGTCAACTCTTTTGGCAGAACGACGATTTGCTGGATGAAGAGTCCATCATCAAATCCGCGACGGGCTTCAAGAAAACCGTTGTCTGGAACAAGCTCTTCAGGTTCCAGCGTGACGGCGTAGTGGGCACCATCGATAAGCTCAACCGCTTCGGTGGTTGCATCATAGCAGACAGTGTCGGATTGGGCAAAACCTTCGAGGCACTCGCCGTGATCAAGTATCACGAACTTCGAGGCGACCGCGTCCTCGTCCTCTGCCCAAAGCGACTCCGGGACAACTGGACCCTCTACGCTGCAAACGACCGTCGCAACATTCTCGCCGCAGACCGCTTCAACTACAAAGTCCTCAATCACACTGATCTCTCGCGTGACACGGGACTCTCCGGTGACATCGATCTGAAGAACTTCATCTGGAGTAATTACGACCTCGTGGTGATCGATGAATCCCACAACTTCAGAAACAAAAAGTCTCCCAAGCAAGGCGGTGAAACACGCTACGACCGCCTGATGCGGCAGATCATCAAGTCCGGCGTGAAAACGCGCGTGCTCATGCTTTCCGCCACTCCCGTCAATAACCGCTTGGCCGACCTCCGCAATCAAATCGCCTTCATCACGGAAGGTGACGACGCCGCTCTAGCCGATCACGGGATCAAGAGCATCGACAGCACCGTCCAACGCGCCCAGAAGCAATTCAACGAATGGCTGCGCCTAAAGCCCGACGAGCGCAAAACCTCGCGTCTGGTGGACATGCTTGGCTTTGATTACTTCAAGCTCCTCGACATTTTCACGATTGCCCGCTCGCGGAAACACATCGAAAAATACTTCGGCACCGAGGAAACCGGCACTTTCCCCGACCGCTTGCAACCCATCAATCACCGTCCAGGCGTGGACCTACTCGGCAAGTTCCCATCGATCAAAAAAATCAACGACGAAATCCGCAAGCTCAACCTAGCCGCCTACGCACCCCTCAATTACGTCCTGCCCCATCTGAAGGCTCACTACGACGAAATCTACAGCACCAAGCTCAACAAGAACAAAGGCATCTTCCGCCAGGCGGACCGTGAACAGAGCCTCATTCACCTCATGCGGGTGAACCTGCTCAAACGCATGGAAAGCGCCGTTTCCTCGTTCCGCCTCACCTTGGAGCGTCAGCTCTTCACCGTGGATGCCATGCTCGCGAGAGTCCGCGCCCATGAAGGCGAAGTCGAAGAACCCGATCTCGACGACTTCGATCCCGAAAACCCTCTCTTCGAAAGCCTCACCGTTGGCCGCTCGGTGAAAGTGCGGCTGTCCGACCTGGATCTGATCAAATGGGAAGGCGATCTTGTCGAAGACCGCAACCGCCTCTCCGCACTACTCTCCGCCGCCCAACAGATAGGCCCGGAGCGCGATGAAAAACTTTCCACCATCAAGGAAGTCATCGCCGGGAAGCTCGCGAATCCCATCAATCCCGGAAACCGCAAGCTCATCATCTTCACCGCCTTCTCGGACACCGCGAACTACCTTTACGACAATCTTGCAAGGTGGGCTGAGGCCCAAGGCGCTCACATGGCACTGCTTACTGGCAGCGGGAAGAACCGCACCAATCTACCAGGCCTCCCCCAAGACCAGCTCAGCCTGCTCACCGCCTTCGCCCCGATCACCAAAGGCCGCCCCGCCGACCTCGCTGCCGAGGGCGAGCTGGAAATCCTCATCGCCACCGACTGCATCTCGGAAGGTCAGAACCTCCAAGACTGTGACTACCTGATCAACTACGATATCCACTGGAATCCCGTCCGCATCATCCAGCGCTTCGGCCGGATCGACCGCATCGGCTCGCCCAATGCTCGCATCCAGCTCGTCAACTTCTGGCCCAACATGGAACTCGACGAATACATCGACCTCGAACAACGCGTCTCTGGCCGCATGGTCCTCCTTGATGTCTCCGCCACCGGCGAGGAAAACGTCATCGAAGTGCAATCCGGCGATCCCATGAACGACCTCGATTACCGCCGCGAGCAGCTTCTCAAGCTCCAGACGGCCGTCGTCGATCTCGAAGACCTCTCCGGCGGCGTTTCCATTACCGACCTAACCCTCACGGATTTCCGCATGGACCTCGCAGAGTTCCGGAAAAGCCAAAGCCCGGACGCCACGGATCTCCCGCTCGGTGCTTGGGCGGTCACCACCGCAGCGGGCGAGGAAATTCCACCCGGCATCATCTTCTGTCTGCGGGCGGAATCCCCAGCGGCCTTGGAATCCATCGATCCCGCCTATCCGCTTTCCCCGCATTTCCTCGTCCATGTTTCCCCGGAGGGCGAGGTGCTGCTCACCCACACCCAGGCCCGGATGATTCTCGACCGCATGAAACGCGCCGCCCTCCACCGGACCGCTCCCGATGCGGATG
>JAYULG010000097.1:0-4457 GCA_043763755.1 Akkermansiaceae bacterium
TGAGCACACTTTCTTTTTGGCTGGGGGCGAGTTCGCGCTGGTCTAAAGTGCCACTGCCGTCCTCGTCCCAGCGATCAAACTTTTCTAGCAGGCCGATCATCTTGCGCTCGACGTGGTTTTGCGGCGTCACCGGGCCGATTCCTGGGTAGCAGGCCACCATGAGGAGCACGGGCGAGAGTTTGAGTAGCATCATGATGTTTTGAGATTGGCGCGGGAATGGTGGTGGCGCAAGTTTTGAGCGAGAAGATGTATATCCGAGTCATCATCGCAGGGAAGCCAGCGCTCGCCTACGCCAAGACGGGGTGCGAAGAGTATTTGAAGCGGCTTTCCCGATTTGGAAATTACGAGTTACTCGTCATTAAGGCGGGTGGCCGTGAGGGAGTCTCCGCCCGCTTGTTAGAGAAATCTCAGGGCTGCTTCCGAATCGCGATGGATGAGCGCGGAGAGTGCCTCAGCACCCGGAAATTTGCGGAGCGGCTGGATACACTCGCGATGCGCGGTGACGTCAAGACCGTGGCATTTCTCATCGGCGCAGCAGATGGCCACACGCCAGAGCTGCGCGATGCGTGCGATCTGATTCTTACGCTTTCATCATTCACGCTCCAGCATGAACTCGCGCTGCTGGTTTTGTTAGAACAACTCTACCGCATGGAGTCATTGAAGAGTGGCATGCCGTATCATCGAGACTAAGAAAGACGGGCGGCGAGTAGCTCGCGTTGGAAGATGAATTCTTTGGGTAAGTGATCGTAGAGATCGATGAAAAATTCACCTTGGCTGACGAGTTCCGCCTTCCACTCGGAGCGATTGAAAGCCATCGCCTTATCAAAGGATTCTTCGGTGAAATTTGCGAGTCCTTCGATGTTAAAGTCCTCGAAGGATGGAATCCAGCCGATCTGAGTTTCATGGCCGGCAGCAGTACCACCGCAGCGTTTCACCACCCACTCGAGGACACGCATGTTTTCCCCAAATCCAGGCCACAGCCACTTGCCATCTTCATCTTTGCGGAACCAATTTACATGGAAGAAGCGTGGTAAATTCGTAAGGTGACGGCGCATTTCTAACCAATGGGAAAAGTAGGAACCCATGTTATAGCCGCAAAATGGAAGCATGGCCATGGGATCTCGCCGCACTTTACCGATCTGGCCCGCCGCGGCGGCAGTCATTTCAGATCCCATGGTAGCACCGAGGTAAACGCCGTGGCTCCAGTTGAACGCTTGGAAAACCAAAGGCATGGTGGTCGCCCGGCGGCCACCGAAGACGATGCCATCAATGGGCACCCCGTCTGGGTTCTGCCAATTTTCATCCACGGATGGGCACTGCGATGCGGGCGCGGTGAAGCGGGCATTCGCATGGGCGCACACTCGGCCACAACCGGGCGACCAATCTTGGCCTGTCCAATCGATGGCATGGGCGGGCGGCTCGCCATCTATCCCTTCCCACCAGATATCGCCATCATCTGTGAGGCCTACGTTGGTGAAAATGCAGTTTTCTTTGATGGATTCCATCGCCCGCGGATTGGTGGAATACGCGGTGCCGGGAGCCACGCCGAAGTAGCCGGTCTCCGGATTGATGGCATGGAGCTTGCCATCTTCGTGCGGCCAGAGCCATGCGATGTCATCCCCGACGATGGTGGTCTTCCAGCCTGCTTCTAGGTAGGCGGGCGGCGGGATGAGCATGGCGAGATTGGTCTTGCCACAGGCGGATGGGAAAGCGGCGGTGATGTAAGTTTTCTCTCCCGCAGGATTTTCTAGGCCGAGAATGAGCATGTGCTCAGCCAGCCATTGGTGTTCGCGGGCGATGTTTGAAGCGATCCTCAAAGCGAGGCACTTTTTCCCTAACAGCGCATTCCCGCCATAGCCGGAGCCGTAGGACATGATCTCGCGAGTATCGGGAAAATGGACGATGTATTTGTCATCATTGCACGGCCACGAGCTGTCTGCTGCGCCCTGCTCCAGTGGTGCGCCCACGGAATGGAGGCAGGGAATGAAATTTCCATGGCCATCGCGCTTCTTTGCGCTGGTGCCAGATGCCTCGTCTTCAAGCCGCTTAAGAACATGGCTGCCCATGTGGCACATGATGCGCATATTGACGACCACGTAGGGGCTATCCGAAATTTCCACACCGATTTTTGCCAGCGGTGAATCCAATGGACCCATGCAAAATGGGATCACATACATGGTGCGGCCCTTCATGGAGCCAGCGAATTTTTCATTCAACTTGATGCGCATTTCCGCGGGATTATACCAGTGGTTGGTAGGGCCTGCTTCATCGCGGCGCTTTGAGCAAATGTAGGTCCGCTCTTCCACGCGAGCCACGTCTGAAGGGGTGGAGCGAGCGAGGAAAGAATTCGGGCGCTTCGCGGGATTGAGCCGAGTGAAGGTGCCTTTTTCGACCATCGCTGTGGTGAGGCGATCCCACTCGGCTTGCGAGCCATCGCACCACTCGACGGAATCGGGTAGGCAGAGGGCGATCATTTCATCGACCCATTTTTGCAAGGCTGTGTGGGGGGTTTGATAAGTGTTTTTCATGATGGAGAGGAGAGTGCGAAATTCTGAGACAGCCACATAGGGTGCGTTGTGATCGAAAGTCAAAGCGCAATGCACTCGCAATGGTGCGTGGAGAGCAAAATGCACTCCACATGGGCGCGGGGAAAAAGCATGGCAGATGCCTGACGGTAGGCTTCCATCTGCGGTGCGTGACGCTGCGCGAAAGCCGCCATTGAGCTGGTGGCATCTGTTTTGAAATCGATGATTTCGAGGGTGGTCACCTCGCCATATTCATCGCGATGAAGGTGCAGGCGATCAATCACGCCGCGCAGAATTTGCCCGTCGAGGATGGCCTCGATGGGTTGCTCGATGAATAGCTCGATCCGCCTGCCTCGCCGCTCGAAAAGTGCGCGGATAGCAGGATTTTTCAGCACATCGCTTGCAAATTTTCCCGCCTCAGTCTGGGGAAATGATGTGGCCGTTTCATCGACCCAGCCGATGCTTTCGAATGCGGCGTGGACTTGTGTGCCGAAACTCTTACCACCGGACGATAATGTGGGAAGGTCCACTTTTTTCGCAGCAGTGGCAGTGGTTTGGAGAAGCCGGGGCACTGCAGTAGGGAGGCTGGGAAGGTCAGGTCTTTCGGACTTTTGCGCCAGTAGTGGCAGCTCGGCGAGCCAATCGGAATTTCCCGATTGAAAAATCACCCCTGGCTCACCGTCCGAGTTCACTGCCCCGGCGAGCCAATTGGCCAACGAAGGATAATTGGCGTCCTGTGAGGCTGGCGGTGGCTCGAGTAAAACATAGAGGCCGCGCTTTGCCCGTGTCAGCGCAACGTAGAGCGTGCAGAGAGATTCGTAAGTCTGGCCCAGCCCCCACGCTCGCTCAGCATCGCGCATTTCTGGGATTAATTTACGCACCCACTTGGGAGGTGCAGCGGTGATCCAGCCATCGCCTTCCGCCACATCGAAATGCTTGGCTGAGGGGATTTTGTCACTCGGCACATCTGGCAAAATCACGACATCAAATCCCAGCCCTTTTGATTTATGAATCGTCATCACCTGCACGGCGGCCACTCCCGGGCTTTGGGAAATGGTCAAGTGCTCGATCCAATCCGCCACCTCTTGCACACTGAGCACTCCTTGCGCATCCAAGCTGCCCAACGCCGTCAGCAAGTCCCCCGCCCGCCGCCTGCCAAATTCGGACCACTCATGCCAACTAAGCTCCACCACACTCTCCATCATACCTGCAAAGCCGATGCCCGCCGCCTCCTCCAATAATCCCTCCCAAATGCTTGCAGAATCTTCGCCAAATTTCACCCGAAGCTTGCCCACAAGCGGGGACATTTCCACCACCTCCCAAGCAAATACATCCGCTGGATCTGCCAACCATTTCAGCAAATGGCTGAGCGCGATGCCCACCGGATGATCCCTCGCTGGCTGCCGTTTCCCCTCCTCAATCACATCGAATCCTCGCGCTCTGAGCTCGTCTGAAATCTCGCGGACTGTATCGTTATTGCGCACCAGCACACCACAAGTGATCGCACGTTTGCCAACGCCCAGTTCTTCTAACAAGTCGCCCAGCCGCTCTAGGCGATCTTCCCAATTTCCCTCCACCACCTCCACTCGTGCCTCACCCCGCTTGTTAAATTGTTGCAACGGCTGCGCGGAATGGTGGTCTTTCCACTGCCATTGCGCGGCCACCTCACCGAACATTTCACGCAGCCACGCACCATCGCCGCACACCTTATTTACTAGCGCCAACACTTCGGGGCAGGAGCGCCAAGACTCGTCAAGTAACGCAGTTTTCAGATTATTACCCTCATACCGCTTCATCACTGTATCAAAGAGTGAGACCTCGCCACCCCGCCACGCGTAGATCGCCTGCTTACGGTCGCCTACAATGAATACCGTGCCTTCGCCTTTGCCCGCCGCTTCATCAATGAGTGGCTCCAGCCCCCGCCAATCCGCG
>JAYULG010000098.1:0-1279 GCA_043763755.1 Akkermansiaceae bacterium
GAGGGACCCGCTTGCGGGAGGCACCCGGACCGAGATGCAGCATTACACCGCGCACGTCACATGGCCCCGCAGGCGAGCAGCACGCGTGACAGCACGCAGCGGGATGGATAAAGGGTGCGGAGCCTGGCTTTGGGAGGGAGTTGTTAGCGTTGTCCGGAGGCTAGCTTCTAACATGTCAGCCTTTGGGCGTGAGCCATTCAGTTAGTCGGCATTGTCATGACTCCATGCTCGGAACTCGCCAAAGACAACTTGATCTTCATCAACCGCTTCACGCGAAAGCTTCTCTGCTGTGGCATCATCTGGATTTTCCCACTCCACATCATCTTTCCCAACGATAAAGTCGATTTCGATAAGCTCCATATTTTCTAGAGTTAAGGCGCGTAACAAAGTGCTGCGAGCTTCTTCCATAGAATGAGCCGGAATGTAGCACCTCACTGCAGCACCTGCAAACTCCTCAGGATCTAATTCGCAACCAATAAGCGGGCGAATTTCAATGGCAGCCACAAAAACTCTATTGTCCTTTTGGGTATGTGACATGGGGATTACTTTTTTCACGTTCAATGTGCTTTTCTTTATCGCTTCGATGGAAATGCTTCTCTAGATGATCAGAATTTGGATGGCTTTCTGGTTGGTTTTGCTTTTCAGTCCGCTTCTTCATTTGCTCACCAGATAATCCCGGAGGAGTCGGCTTCGGTTTGCCACCGTGTGCATGCCTTGTTTCCTCTTTGGCAACTTTTCGAGATTTTTTCTCTACTGTGAAATTCCGAACTCGTTTCTGAACATCCCTTGCCGAGTCGACGAGGTTGTCCACGTTCTTGGTGACCGAATCCACAATGTCATCGCCCTTGCCCTTCAGTCCGGGAATTTTGCCCACGGTCTTTTCGATCAAGATTACCGCGACAACTCCGGCAGAAACGCCTTTCTCATCAATTTCCTGCATTGTATCGCCAGCCGCAACGACTGGATTGAATCCTGCTGCGTATTCAACGGCATTTTCCCCACCTCTCGCATTGCCGGAAATCTTGTCGATTCCTGAGTCGACAACTTCCATGGCTGCTTCGATCAATTTAGCGCCCGCTTCCATTCCTTCACTTGGGTTGCGGGTGAACATGCCTTCGATCGCTCGAAGCGCGCTGTCCAAGTTTTCACCGGCGCGTTTCATATCCAAACCTTCTGGGTCAAAGAATGTCCAAGGATTCTGTCTTACGTAGGTATAGACATTGGGGCCGTCGACAAAGCCCATGGGGTCTCGGCTGATGAACATGCCTGTTTCAAGATC
>JAYULG010000099.1:0-16936 GCA_043763755.1 Akkermansiaceae bacterium
TGCTTCTTATGAAACCAGACGGCTAGTGCCCATCCATAGACCGCTTACGTTTCTGTGGTATATTGTCGATGTGTTCTTGGATCCATGCATTAGCACCCCCACTGTCCTGACGATACCAAGAAGATATCGCGTCTGACGTGAAAGATGAATCTGGATGTGACGTTGTATGAAGCAGAATTTGATCCATCGCAGTTGTGGCATCACTTAAAATCATCCCACTTATCACATTCCGCTGTAATTCAATAATGTCCTCATTGTCTTGAGCGCCAGCAGTCAAATTTTTAGTCTGATCCCAACGTGTAAACGATGTTCCGTTTGGATCTTCCGCAAGCATTTCGCGGAGCTGACTTATCCCGAACGAGCCTGTTTTAGCGCGATTTAATCCGCTCTGGACTAATTCCGCTACCCGGTCTTTGTAATCAATAGGCTTCGTCTCCAGAAAAAACATCATGTCTTGAAAATATTGTTCAGACATTGCATTTTTGATCGAAGATTCCAATGATTTATCAACGAGGTTTAATTCAGCGAGGTTTAATTTTAGTAATTGTTCTGTAGTGAGCGGATCCATTATACCACGGCATCCAGAAATGATTTCGTGTTTGTCAGTCAGTCCTGAGAGGAAAATAATTTTGCGGTCTATAGGTATAGATGCTCCCTCGATTACGCGTCCAATCTCCCTTTCTCTAACAAGTCCATAATTGGAGTCGATTAATTGCCAAGCTTCATCAACATAACCGTCTTTACTCAGTCGATGGAGAATGTTAGATGTTGTGATTCCTCTGATTTCCAAATCTGAAATATTTTTGCGTGCGTTCTCTATCTCTATTCTGGCTTGCTCAGGACTTAGTTTTGCCCACCTAGGGGTTATAAAACTCTGTGAATCTGTGGCCGTATGTCCCACTTCTAAATTGTTTCCGCTTGAGTCAACTTTCCGAATTTTCTCACTATTTAAATCATGGGGAGAGGAGAAACTGGATGTCAGCTTTCTATTCCTTGCAAATGCAATCACTAAAACAAGGCAGATTGCAATTGTAATTAATGAGTAAGGGGTTATCTTCATTGAGTAACAAATTTTAATTTATTCTTGCTGCACATGCCCATCGAGTAACTGAGTCTGGTGGCTAATGGGCGATGGCAAACATTTCCTGTCCTATACAATTTATGCAAAGTTGGTGTGATTTGCACGCACCTCCGCGACACTCAACTTTTCCGTTGCAATCCCAGTTTGGGAAATAATTGGATACTCCAGCGATTAAATAAAATTCAATTTTATATCCAAGAGGCATCTCTGCCCCGAAGTTGAGCGCAAATCTTTTCATAAAGCTGCGGCGGATGATTTCGTTTGTGGATAGATGAATGCCATAGCTCCCCTAACCTGTAGCTACGGTGATAGATGTAACTCTTTTAGCAATATTTAATTTTTATCCTAGCTCGTGAGATAATTGATCTTACCAACCCAGGCTGTTTGAGAAATTGCGTATTGTAGAGTCATCGTTCTTGCCTAGATGTGAGTGCTATTGCTGGATAGCCACAAAGATTAATGAAAATTTCCCGCGAGTCTATCGAGTTACCTATTGGCCAATCGTTCCGGTTGATACGTTGGACGCGTTCGGTGAGTGCAGTGGAAAATTTACTAGCCGATGGCCGCGCCGTTTCCGCAACCGGCGAAGGTGCGCATTGGCACTACCATCCTGAAATGGAACTCACTCTTTTCACCGAGGGCACGGGCAATCGTTTTGTGGGGGACCACATTGGGAGTTTTGGCGCGGGTGATTTGATATTGTTGGGGAGCATGTTGCCCCACCATTGGCATTCGGATAGGCCGACGGCGGGCTTGTCCTTACAGTGGAATTTCCCGGTGCATCATCCGCTTTTCGAACTGCCAGAAATGAATCCTCTTGCCGGCTTATTCCTCAAGGCATCGCGCGGGCAACGTCTCACGGGGAAAATTCGTGAGCAAGTGGCCACGCAAATGGCAGCGATGACGCAGACCCAAGGCCTTGCCAGGCTGGGGCGCTTGTTGGAATTACTGGCGGAGCTGACGAATGCGCCCTGTGAGGAAATTTCGCCGCTCGCTAGCTCATGTTTTGTACCACCGATCGATGAAACGTATCAGAAATCGATGAGCCGAGTCTTGCGCCATTTAGTGGTAAATTTCCGCGAAGCGCTCACGCTGGATGAGATCATGGAGCTATCACGGATGAGCCGCCCGACGTTTGTGCGACAATTCAAGCGGCACACGGGCCGAAGTCTAAGTGCCTTTCTGATCGAGCTCCGTCTGCAAGCAGCTTGCCGCGAGTTAATAGAAACGGAAAGGCGTGTATTAGAAATCGCGTTGGACTGTGGCTTCACTCAAGTTTCGTTCTTCAACAGAGTATTCCGCCGTGAAATAGGCTGCAGCCCACTAGTATTTCGGCATCGTGAGCGGGATCAGTGATGGTTACTGCACGTAGATCGTGGCCAGATCAGGGACTTGTGGCTAGGCGAAGCGGCAGCTTCATGCATGGTCATCAAGCGAAGGGCTTGTTTACCTAGTAGAAGGCCGCGTCTCCCAATGCTCGGACCCATTGCAAGCCCCGCCGGATTACCGGCGGGAGTTTTTTCGGCCAAGGAGAAGTGTGGAAGGTTTTGAACCTGCCCCTCGATCTCCAATGAATGCGAAAATCTCCGCGAAAAGGCCACGCCTGACTCGGATCTGATCAAACTCCTGAATCATTTTCGCCCGAAGACCGAATTTCCTACTCCCTTTAATCTTCTCGGTCAGCAAAATTTCCGCTGTTATCAACTCGTGCCACTAGGGCCGCCAAAACTTCGCAGATTCCTTGATTTCATGCCACCCATCGGACCCCAGTCAAATTCGTCATTGCGTGATAACCGCACTCACCGCGGCACCGTCGGAGACTTCTTGAAATCTGAGATCCAGCCGGGCAGCCATCTCTCCTTTGTGTCCGCGTATTTTACGGTTCACGCCTACGAAGCATTGGCGTCTCAGCTCGAAGGTGCCACGAAACTCCAATTCCTGTTCGGCGAGCCCTCGTTCGTCACGGACATTGACCGGGGTGACAAGGAAAAGGCGAATTTCAAGCTCACCGAACACGGCATCACGATTGCAAAAACCCTCACCCAGCGCCCCGCGGCCAAGGCCTGCGCCGATTGGATCGAGCGCATGGTCGAAATCCGCTCGATCCGCCAATCCAACTTCCTCCACGGCAAGGCCTACCACATCGAAAACGGCAACGCGTCCAGCGCGATCCTCGGAAGCTCCAATTTCACCGTCCCCGGCCTTGGCTTTGGGACGAACAGCAACGTAGAATTGAACCTCGTCGTCGATTCCGACCGCGACCGCAAGGACCTCAAGGCATGGTTCACGGAAGTCTGGGGTGACGATGCCCTCACCAAGGACGTGCGCGACGAGGTCCTCACCTACCTCAAGCGTCTTGCTTCGCCGAATTCCCCTCAGTTCATTTACTTCCTCACCCTCTTCCACCTCTTCCGGCATGAACTTGAAGGCACCAAGGATGTCGATGAGGCACTGAAGCGAACCACCCTGCTAGAATCACAGGTCTGGAAAATGCTCTACTCCTTCCAACGCGACGGCGCAAAAGGCGTCATCAACAAGCTTCTTGATTACAACGGCTGCATCCTCGCCGATAGCGTTGGGCTTGGAAAAACCTTCGAGGCCTTGGCAGTCATTAAATATTTCGAACTACGCAACGAACGCGTCCTCGTCCTCTGCCCGAAAAAACTCCGCCCGAACTGGACGGTCTTTAAATCCAATAGTCGGCTCAATCCGTTGATGGAAGACGGCTTCGGCTTCGACGTGCTCTCCCATACGGACCTTTCCCGGACGACGGGCCTCACCGGCGACCATGATCTCGCCAATTTCAAATGGGAAAACTACAGCCTTATCGTCATCGATGAATCCCACAACTTCCGCAACAACGCCGTTGGCAAACCCAGAGAAGACGGCACTCCACGCCGCACCCGTTACGAGCGCCTGCTGGAAGAGGTGATTCAAAAGGGCCAGAAAACCAAAGTCCTGTTGCTCTCCGCCACCCCGGTCAACAACCAGATCGCCGACCTGCGGAATCAAATCTCCTTCATTGCCGGCGGGGATGTCGCCCGCGACACCGACGGCAAGCATGACGGGGCGTTCAAGGAGAAGCTCGGAATCCCCAGCATCAAGGATACTACCCGGAAGGCCCAAGCCAAGTTCACCAACTGGACCAAAAAACCCGCAGACCAGCGCAAAGCCCGCGATCTCATCCACGAACTCGGCAGCGATTTCTTCAAGTTGCTCGACGGCCTCTCCATCGCCCGCTCGCGCTCCCAGATCAAACGCTACTACGCCGCGGAAATGGAACGCCTCGGCGGCTTCCCAAAGCGTGAAAAACCCACCGCCGAATACCCGCGCATCGATCTGCTCGACGCATTCATCTCCTTCGAGGAACTCGACCAGAAGATCAGCGAGCTAAAACTCAGCCTCTATCACCCCAGCACCAAGCTGAAGAAAAACCTCCCTCCCGAGGTCCTTGCAAAATACGCGGCGAAGATCGGCAACTTCAATCAGGAAGGCCGCGAGCGGATCCTCATCTGCATGATGAAGATCAATTTCCTCAAACGCCTCGAAAGCTCCATCGACTCGTTCCGCCTCACGCTCCAGCGCACCATCGAGAAAATCGACAGGCTGGAAACCAAGATTCAGGCATTTGAAGAAAAGCGGGACAACAATCCGACACTCGATTTCGCCAATCTATCCGAAGACGACTTCGACGACCTTGATCTCGATCCCGAAGACCTCGAAATCGGTGGCAAGCACAAGATCAACCTCGCCCACCTCAATCTTCCCGAGTGGTTGCTCGCCGTCCGCCAGGACCGGGCGCAGCTTCAGAACCTGCTGGACCACTCCCGCCCGGTGGTTCCCGCCCGCGATGCCAAGCTTTCCCGCGTCAGGGAAATCATCGCCGCCAAGGCCGCGAACCCAAAGGACAACCTCGACGGGAAGCCCGTGCGGAAAATCATCCTCTTCACCGCCTTTGCCGATACCGCCCGCTACCTCTACGAAAACCTCGCCAAGTGGTCTCAGGAATCGCTCGGCATCCACACCGCGCTCGTCTGCGGCGGCGGCCAATATAAGACCTCGCTTGGCAAGGTGGATCTCGAACACATCCTCACCAACTTCTCGCCGCTCTCGAAAAAACGCGACCGCCAGCCCGAACTCCCGCAGGACCGGGAAATCGACCTGCTCATCGCCACGGACTGCATTTCGGAAGGCCAGAACCTTCAAGACTGCGACCTGCTCATCAATTACGACATCCACTGGAATCCCGTCCGCATCATCCAGCGTTTCGGCCGCATCGACCGGATTGGTTCCCGAAACAAATCCGTCTCGCTCGTCAACTTCTGGCCCACCAAGGACCTCGACGCCTACCTCAACGTCAAGAACCGTGTAGAAGACCGCATGGCGCTTGTTGATCTAACTGCTTCCGGCGAGGACAACCTGCTCGCCTCCGACCAGATTGAGGACCTGATCAAGGCGGATCTTCATTACCGCAACAAACAGCTCAAGGATCTGCAAAAAGGCGTCGTTGATTTCGACGAGGAAGATCCCGAAGGAATCTCCCTCGCCGATTTCTCCCTAACCGACTTCCGGCTCGACCTCCTGCGGTTCCTCGAAAACAACCGCGAGCTTCTGGAAACCGCCGAGCTTGGCCTTTTCGCCGTGGTTCCTCCCGATCCATCCGTCCCCATCTCACAGCCCGGCATCATCTTCTGCCTCCGCAAGCGCGACAACAAGCGCCCCACCGAAGTCAATCCGCTCGCACCCTACTATCTGGTTTACGTGCTCGATGACGGCAATGTCCGCCTCACCTTCATGCAGCCGAAGCAGGCACTCGACCTGTTCCGCTCGCTCGCCGCCAATCACGCCAGCGCGTTCACCGACCTCTGCGACTCCTTCGACGCCCGCAATGCCAATGGCTCCGACATGAGCCACGAATCCCGCCTGCTCGATTCCGCCATGGAATCCATCAAACGCACCTTCGCCCGCCGCGCCACCACCTCGCTGCTCTCGGGGCGCGACGGCCTGCTGCCCCTGGCCTCCGAAACCCCCTCATCCTCCGACGGCATGGAACTCGTCACTTGGCTGGTAGTCCTCGGTCCAAAATCATAAAATCTGAAATGTAAAATCAGACTTTATCTCACTGGAAATCCGACTAATCTTCGAAGAAATGAAAATCACCGTCGATCTCCCCGAAACCGAACTCACCGAGATTTGTGAAATCACTGGCATCACCAAAAAAGGTCCTGCCATCCGCAAGCTACTTTCCGACACCTTGCAAACCCAACGCCGTGCAAAAATCGCCGGAAAATTCCTCACCGGCCAATGGTCTGCTGAGTTAAAAGACTTCGAAGCCTCCAAAGCAGCAGAGCGCAGCCAATCCCGAACCCTCTCCGAACAATGGCGCGATTGATCGAATCCTCCCTTTGGGTGGACTTCACCCGCAGCGAGTCGCCGCTTTCTCTCAAAACCCTAATCCAACCATGGATTCTCGATCCCCGTGCCTGCCTCTGCGAACCCATCGCCTTCGAAGTGCTCCGCCACGCCACGCCGCAGGAGCAAAAATGGATCAAGGCCCAGTTTGAAACCCTGCCGCTCCTTCCCACTCCTCACCACATTTGGCGCGATGCCACTCTTCTCAGTCAAAAGTGCCGCGCAGCCGGTTTCAACGCCGGCACGCTCGACCTCGTCATCGCCGCCCTCTGCATCCACCACGACGCGGAACTCATCACCTTCGATGCCGACTACCTCGCCATCGCCCGCTCCTCCAAGCTCCGAGTCCACCACCTTTCCCGCGACCTGCCCTGAAGACCCAACTCACATCGAAGAACTTGATACGTTCAAAAAACAGCAGACCGTGGCTGGGACTTGCAGTCCCAATCCGTGGTGAGGACAACCTGTTCCCGCATGCGAATCACCGCGCCAGCAACCAATCTTCGAGGGCCAAAGGCCCGGCCCCATCCCAGCCTAGGGCAAGGCCCTGGGTAACACGCCCCAAAAATCCCCCGAGCCCTGAAGGGGCGATCCAGCCACCGCGCCCGCCCATGGCCCGCCCCCACAGGCATTCACGTCGAGTTGAGGAGAAGGTGCTCGCATGTGAAAAACAAGGAGGGGCGATACTCCGATTCGCCCTGTCCATGGAACGTCAATTGAAAGAGCGTCGCGTTCACACATTGGCATATCATGGGCATCAGCGGATCGGAGTCCGCCGCTCCTTGCCAGCCGTCCTGCCGGAAGGATGGACCTTGGAAAACCTTTTGGCGGATCACGCCTCCACCCCCTTCAACCCGGCCTTGGCCAACGCCTTCTTCCGCGCCGGCGAAATCGAAACCTGGGGACGCGGCATCCAACGCATCTTTGAAGCCTGCGAAAGTGCCGGAACCCCCGTGCCCATCATCGACTATCAGCCGAATGATCTTTGGATCGAATTCCCATTTTCTCCAGAATATCTCACGGCCATTGCCACCCCTGAAACGTCACCGAAGTCAGGGGCCCAGTCAGGGGCCCAGTCATTACAGATTCTCAACTTGCTGGAAAGCGAACCATTTTCTGCCAACGAATTGGCAAATTACCTAAAACTCGAATCCAAAACCGGTGCGTTCAAGCGCGCCATCAAAGAACTCGTCGCTGGCGGTCTCATCGAATACACCATCCCCGAAAAACCAAACAGCCGCCTTCAGAAATACCGCCTCAATGAAAAAGGCCGCTCCCTTCTCGACTGATCACCGCTCACCGATCACTTCTAACTCTTTACCATTTCAGCTTCTCAGCTTTTCAGAATTTCAGCTTCTACCGCCACAATGCCCGATCTCCGCGACGAAATCCAAACCGCCCTCCAAGCCTTCAACTCGCAGCCCATAAGGAAAGCCGCGTTGGGATTGTTAGACAACCTCGGCTACCGCAGTGACCGCACACTCATCCTCGAAGGCTCGAAACCCCACGCCTTTCTTGAGCTTGTTAAATCTCACACGAATTCCACGAAGTTCGATGAAGCCAAAGCCCTCTTCTCGGATTGGAAATCCGCCGACATTCTTTTTCAACTCACCGATGACAACCTCGCCGCCAGCACCTCGCTCTTCAAGGAAACCGACATCAAGTCCGGACTCCTTCGCTCTTACCTCTTCTTCGCCATCGAGTTGAAAGGCTCCGACTATGCCCGAGGCAAGCTCTCCGCCATCGCCCGCCAGATCAACCGGGTGTTTCCCATGCCCGTCATGGTACTGCTCAAACATGGCGAAAAACTCTCCATCGCCGTCATCAACCGCCGCCTCAACAAGGTCCACACGGACAAGGACGTGCTGGAAAAAGTCACCCTCATCTGCGACATCTCGCTCGCCAATCCCCATCGCGGCCATCTCGACATCCTCGCTTCCTTTGCCCTCGAAAACTTAGTTCACCCGAAAAAGCTGCCCATCCAAGACTTCGACACCCTCCACGCCGCGTGGGAGCAAATCTTCAACGTCGAACTCCTCAGCGCACGTTTCTACAAAGAACTCGCCAACTGGTATTTCTGGGCACTTCCGCAGGTGGATTTCCCTGCCGATCTCGAGTCCGACGACGAGAAACGCCGCGCCACCGGCCTCATCCGGCTCCTCACCCGCCTCATCTTCTGCTGGTTTCTGAAAGAAAAGAACCTCATCCCCGAAAATCTCTTCCACCCCACCGACCTCGCCAATATCCTCAAAGGTGGCCCAGACATTCCTGTCTGGGATCCTCAATCCAAAACCAGCTCCACCTACTACCAGGCCATCCTGCAAAACCTCTTCTTCGCCACGCTCAACCAGCGCATGGGCAAAGACGCCAAAGGCCAGCCCCACCGCCTCTTCGCCACCGACGAAGGTTTTCAAAAAAACCGCGCCACCTACGACGTCAATAACCTCTACCGCTACGAAAAACTCTTCGCCGCATCACAAGACGAAGCCCTTGCCCACTTCGCCGACATCCCCTTCCTCAACGGCGGCCTCTTCGAGTGCCTCGACCGCACCGAGGAGAGTGGCGCAGACATTCCTGTCTGCGATTCTTCGGGCAAAACGGACAAGAATGTCCGTTCCACCTACAAAAAGCGCTACCTCGACGGCTTCTCCCGCAACCCCAAGAAACGTCCCCACATCCCCGACCGCCTCTTCTTCGACCCGGGCGAAACCGCTGACCTCTCCACAGCCTACGGCGACAAAAAGCGCAAATCCGAACGCGTCAGCGGCCTCATCCACATCCTCAACCGCTACAAATTCACCATCGTCGAGAACACCCCCATCGACCAAGAAATCGCCCTCGACCCCGAACTCCTCGGCAAAGTCTTCGAAAACCTCCTCGCCTCCTACAACGAGGAAACCAAAACCACCGCCCGCAAGCAGACCGGCTCCTTCTACACCCCCCGCCCCATCGTGGACTACATGGTGGACGAGTCCCTCAAAGCCCATTTCAAGCAGAAGGTAGAGCAGACATTCCTGTCTGCTTCTTCATCGAAACCACAGATAGAAACGTCTGTGCTACCCATCATCAAAACCCGCCGCCATCTACCACACTGGAAAAAAGACGGCGCAATCTACTGGATCACCTTCCGCATGGCTGACTCCCTCCCGCAGGAAAAGCTGAAATCTTGGAAAGCAGAGCGCGAAGTGTGGTGCAGAAATCATCCCCAACCATGGGACGATACCACATGGAAAGAATACGATGAACGCTTCGGAGACAAATTGGAACAATGGCTCGATGCAGGCATGGGTTCGCGAGCATTGGCCAGACCAGAAATCCGAGAAGTAGTAAAAAACTGCCTGCTACGCTTCGACGGCGAGCGCCTCATCGTGCATTCCGCTGTCATTATGCCCAATCATGTCCATGCGCTGATTGAACCGCTCGAAGGGCATGATCTCTCCAAACTCCTCCAAGGCATCAAAGGTACCAGTGCCCGCGAAGCAAACAAACTTCTAGGTGCAACGGGCAGCACCTTCTGGCTTGATGAATCCTACGACCACATCGTGCGCAGCGAAGCGCAGTATCGCCACTTCCTCCGCTACATCACGGAGAACCCTGTCAAAGCACACCTCAGGGACCACGAGTATTGGTTAAAAGAAGGTAGCGCCGACATTCCTGTCTGCGATTCATCTTCCTCCAAGAACACAGACAAGAATGTCTGTGCTACCCTCTCCGCCCGCCTCGACCAACTCTTCACCTACACCGAAGAACCCCACCAATTTTCCGAAGCCGAAGTCGCCACCCTCATCGCCGCCATCAATGACCTGAAAATCCTCGACCCCGCCTGCGGTTCCGGCGCCTTCCCCATGGGCGTCCTCCACAAGCTTGTCTATATCCTCGGCAAGCTCGATCCCGACAACGACCGCTGGAAAAACACCCAGCTCGCCAAGCTCGACTCCGCCCCCATGCGCGAAGAACTCGAACGCGCCTTCGCCGACAACAACGACGACTACGGCCGCAAGCTCTACCTCATCGAAAACTGCCTCTACGGCGTGGACATCCAGCCCATCGCCATCCAGATCACCAAACTCCGCTTCTTCATCTCCCTCGTCTGCGACCAGAAGACCAACCGCAACAAAAAGGATAACCACGGCATTCGCCCGTTGCCCAATTTGGAAACCAAGTTTGTTGCTGCGAATACCTTGATTGGCCTTCCAATACCTGAGCCTGACTTGTTCATCAGGAATTTAATCGAACCCATCGAAAAGGAAATCGAGCAAGGATACCACAGCCATTTCAGCATCCAGCGCCGCGACCAGAAGATAGCCCTTCAAAAGCGCATCAAAACCCTGCGGCAAAAGCTGTCGGACACCTTGATCGACGGATTGGGCGCGAACAAGAACTCGGATGTGGCAAAGAAGGCGCAGCTCCTTGCCGATTGGGATGCCTTCGACCCCCAAGCCTCAGCCGACTTCTTCGATCCACACTGGATGTTCGGACGGTCGCTTGCGGACGGCTTCGACATCGTGATTGGTAACCCGCCCTATGTCTTCGCACGCGATAGTGCTGCGAAAGGCATTACCCAAGCGGCGAAAGACTACTACTACGCGAACTACTCGCTGGCCGAGTATCAAGTGAACCTCTACCCGATATTCATCGAAGCCGGCAGCCGCGTTTTGAACAAGCAGGGAATCCTCTGCTTCATCACTCCCAACAATTGGCTCACCATCAATACCAACCGCAAACTACGGCAGTTTGTATTGGGGCAGTCCATGGTCTCGATTCTCAACTTTTATGCCCGTGTCTTCGCAAGTGCGGATGTCGATGCTGCCATCGTCCAGTTCCAGTCGGGGCAGTCTCAATCCAACCTCGAAAACGTCCGGCTTCTGGAATGGACAACGGAACCCGAACTGATTGTGGATGCGCCGAAGGCGCAGTTCCTGTCGCAGCCCGATGCCATAATAAACATCGAAGCTCTCAAGTCAGGAGATACTGTGGACTTGGTTTCTAAAATTGAAACCAATTCACGACAGTTGACTTCGATTGCCAGTGTGAAATGCGGTCTCAAGGCTTATCAAAAGGGGAAAGGCAAACCCGTTCAAACAGAAAGGGAAAAAGAAGGCAGGATATTTCATTCGAGAGCGCCGTCTGCCGGATTTATCAAGTATCTCGATGGAAGGGATGTTTGCCGGTATCGCTTTGGTTGGAGTGGCGAATACTTGAACTACGGTCCGCACTTGGCTGAACCACGAAACAACTTCGGCCTTTTCTCGACTCCTCGGATTTTAGTTCGGCAGATTCCTTCCCCTCCGCCGTATTGCATCAACGCGAGCTTCACGGCTGAAACGCTGCTCAACGACCTCAACTCGATGAACATCATCAACATTGCGATCAAACCGCAGTTGGTGCTAGCGGTTCTCAACTCTCGGCTGACGACTTACTGGTTTGTTCACAAATTCGGCAAAATGCAGCGCGGCATTTTCCCGCAATTCAAAGTCAACGAACTGGCGATATTCCCGATTCCACGTTCCTTCGCGCCGCATGAAAACAGCCTCATTGCTGCCGTGGATTGCATCCTTGCCACCAAGCAGGCAAACCCCGCCGCCGACACAAGCGCCGTGGAGCGGGAGATCGACCAACAGGTTTACGCCCTCTACGGTCTAACGCCCGAGGAAATCGCCATCGTGGAGGGCACGGGCAAATGAGCCAACGGGAGACCACCGGGTCTGGATTGGATGCCGATGCCGCGTTTGTGGGCTTGGTGGATTTCGGCCTTTTTGCGGAGAAGATACCGCCCTGCTTCACCTCCGAGGGACTTGCCGCGAAATTGCCTGCGGCAATGGAAAAGGTCGCCTATGAAACGGATTCCGAAAAGCTTGGCAAACTCATCGCCAAGCAGATCAGGGGCTACATCCGCTATCAAACCCTCCGCGATACCAATATCCCCCGGCAACTCGGCATACCCCACCCACAAAGCTACTTCGCTCAATGCAACGCAATCTGGCGATGCTGGGAAACCATCAAAAAGCATTGCGCAAAGCCTGCTCAACCGATCAGCCGGATCTTCGTTCGGGACACCGGAACCGACCGCGTTTTTGTCATGAATTACAAGGGACAGGAACGCTTTGAAGTGGAGGAACAAGAAATCAACTTCGCCACGGGAGCCTGTTGCGTAGTTCACGCAGACATCTCGACCTGTTTTCCCAGCATTTACACCCATTCGATCCCTTGGGCGTTGCATAGCCGGAAGAAAGCGAAGAAGTCTCGTGGTGACCTGTCGCTGGAAGGCAACATGCTCGATAAAGCAACCCAAGCGGTGCGGGACGGACAGACAAACGGGCTTCTCATCGGCCCACACGCATCAAACATCATCGCCGAACTGGTTCTCACCTCAGTGGATGCCGCCCTTCTCATGAAAGGCCATACAAGAGTGACGCGCCATATCGACGACTATCGCTTTTATGCCCGAACCCACGAGGACGCAGAGAACTTCATCAGGGTTCTGGGCATGGCCTTGCGGGAATACGAACTCGCCCTGAACGAGAAGAAGACCAAGATCCTGCCACTCCCGCGCCCGCAAGTAGAGAACTGGGTGCGGGAGTTGAGCGATTTTCAGTTTCCTCGTGGACCGATTCGTTTTTCCGTCGTCCGCTCCTTTCTCGATCTGGCACTCCATCTCGCCCAAGGAGGCGGGACCTCAGCCACACTCAATTATGCCATCCAGATGGTTCCCTCCCGACTCAATGACCGTGCCAAACGGCTTTTCGTCGCGGAAGCGGTGAATCTCGCGCTTTCCTACCCCTATCTCGCACCACTGCTCGGCAAGCACGTCTTCACCAAACACCAATACGACGGCATCGAAACAGCAATCACCACCTTAGCCACCGAACTTCTCCAGATCGGCATCCGTCGGATCTACCCCGATGCAATCGCTCATGCACTTTACTATGCCATTCACCACGACTTGAACCTTCCGATTACGGAAGCTAACATGAAGCGGGCAATCCCGATTGACGACTGCATTTGCGCTGTCTTGCTCTTGGAATACGCCAAACGCTGGAAACTAAAACTGCTGGCACTGGCAGTGAAAAAGCGCGCCAATAACCTCAAAGGATTGGATTCGAGAGACCAAGATGCGTTTTGGTTGCTTATCTATCAGGTCTTGACAGTCGCAGAATTGCGAGGAAACGGCCAAGACCTTCTCGGAGATCTCAAGGATTCCAAGTTCTCATTCGTGCGTTTTTAACCTTTCGACAAATTTTGAACATGAAATCAACCGCCCGCTTCTCCGTCGATCCCCGTCTTTCTGCTCTACTCGGCGAGAGCTATACCTCAAGCGAGCGTGCCCTCCGGGAACTCGTGGACAACGCGTGGGATGCCGAAACGCGGGTGGTGAAGATCACTCTTCCGGATATTCTCAGCGAAGAACCGGTGATCATCGAAGACGACGGCCATGGCATGAAGAACCAGGAAGTCCGGCAGGAATACCTCAAGATTGCCAGCCCCCGCTTCAGCCGGAAGGGCGAACGAACGCCAAACCTGGATCGGAAAGTGAAAGGACGGAGAGGAATCGGCAAATTCTCCGGCCTGACCATCGGGGACGAAATGGAAATCGTGACGCGCGCGCAGGGTGTGAAGACGACATTGCTGATTTCGAAGGAACTCCTTTTGGAAGCCGGCAAGGACATTGAAGAAGTCGATCTACCCATCGCCGAAGAACCCTGCGATCCCGAAGCCCATGGCACGACCATCACCATCCGCAAACTGAATCCCCGCTTGAGCTTTCCACAGCCTGATAAGCTCCGCGAGCAAGTCGCCTACGACTATGGAAGGGAAACCGGATTCCAGGTGCAGATCAACGGCGAACCAGTCCTGCGGCACGATGTGCAGGGGACGACCTTCACCAAGGAATATGAGATGCCCGACGGCACAAAAGCGGAGGCCACCTGGACCGTCACCGAAAAACCTCTGCCAGGACGCAAGGCGGGGTTGATCCTGCGATCCGGCGACAAATCCGTCGGTAAGCCCCACCACTGGGGACTGGAACACGACGAACAACTGAGCACCCGCCTGATCAACCGGGTGGTAGGCGAGGTCAAGGTCGGCAGCGAGACCATCGAACTAACGGCATCCGGCGGCGATGTCATCGAGAGCGACAAGGGACTCCAACAGTTGACGGAGTCCATTATGGAAGACGTGAAGGCAAGCCTTACGGAAATCCACGGTAAGGAAGTTGCTCTGGCCAAAGGCCGCTGGACACAAACCATGAAACGGCGTTTGGAAGCCGTGCCCGAGTTTCGACGCACGATCGCCGAAGAGAAACTCGAACGCCTGATTTCCCGCAGCTATCAGGAAGGCGAAAAAGAGGAGCGAATCACCATCCTGATTAACCTCGTCCTAGATGCCCTCGAAATGGACGAATACTGGACCGTCTGCCGCGAAATTGAAGAAGCGGAAAAATCCGACGTGTTCATTTTCGCCAACGCGCTCGACAAGTTCGGCCTCAGCGACCTCGCCTTCATCGCCCACCAAGCCGACCGCCGCCGGGCCTTCCTCGACGGCCTTGACGATCTAGCCAAGGACCCAAAAACAACCGAGGCCCAAATGCACACTGCCTTGCAACACAATCTCTGGATCTTCGGCAACGAATACAGCCTGATGTCCAGTAACCGGCAGTTGCAATCCATCGTCCGCGACTTCACCGCGAAAGCCTACGCCGCGAAGGACGCCGCCGACCGTCCCGATCTCCTCCTCGCCGCCAACGGCGAAAACCGTCACCTCCTCCTTGAATTCAAGCGCCCCTCCATTCCGGTCGGCCGCGATGCCGAGCATCAAGCTGTGAAATACGCGGACACCCTCACAGGCGAGCTTGGTCTTGAATTGGACATCCTCGTCGTTGGCGGCAGCGTCGATCCAAAACTGAAATCCGACTATTCCGGCAAGAAAACCCGTTTCCTCTCCTACCGCGCCGTCATCGCCAATGCTAGGACACAACTGGAATGGCTGATCAAACAATTGAATGAAAAGCCATGATACGCGAGTTCAGAACATCCGAAAGCTACCAAGCCGAAAAAATTCACCCGGGCCATGTTGGCCTCGTTTCTGGAGGAGCGCGGAATCGCCCTCACCGCCGACAGCCCCGACCTCCTCGCCATCATCAAGGCGGAGGGCAAAGTATGAGCACCGCCGACACGAGCGCCTTGGAGCGCGGGATCGATCAACAGGTTTACGCCCTCTACGGCCTGACCCTGGAGGAAATCGCCATCGTGGAGGGCACCGCCCCATGAAACTCCCCAACGGAAATCGTGCCGACCTCGGCGACAAGCTGGAGTCCTATTCGCTCAACCCGCTGCACTGGGAAGGCCGACACAAGGCGCGAGTCTTCGCTTCTGTGCTCGGCATCGCGATCTGGAATCAGGAAGTGCTGCACAAAGCCGTGCGAAAAGCCGCCGCCGAGTCGGACGATGTGGAAGCACGCGGGAACAACGGGTTTGGGGAGGTGTTCGTCGTGCGTTTCCCGCTGGCAACCGATGCGGGCGACGCGACTGTGCTTACCGCTTGGATCATCCGCAACGATGAAGACTTTCCAAGGCTGACCACTTGCTATATCCTGTCGTGCCAATGAACGCTGAAATCCAACTGCACGATCTCGTCGCCATCACCGAAGACATTGCAGCGACGCACTTTGCGACAGGCACACCGCTGCCGTTGCGGCGCGGCCAAATCGGCACCGTGGTGATGACCTACGACGGCAGTGCCTTCGAGGTGGAGTTTGCCGATGCCCAAGGCTGCGCCTTTGCCATGCTGCCCGTCGCAGCGGAAAAGCTGCTCCTGCTCCACGACGCGCCAACGGCTCTCGTTGGAGCGTAGTTATCGTCTCCAAAACAGAACCAATGCGCGTGATCACCATGCACTTCGACCGCAACATGAAAGGCTTATTATGAAACTGACCGTAGATCGCGAAGCAGACGCACTTTACCTAGACCTCGACGAAGCTCCCGCTTTCGAAAGCGAGGAGATTTCGCCCGACTTGATATTGGATTACAATGCGGAGGGAATAGTCGTCGGCATCGAAATGCTCTACCTTTCCAAACGAGTTTCCCCCGAAAAAATTGGCCGGATGCAGCTCGAAACAGTAGGGGCATGACCGTCGATAAACTAAAGGTCTGGTTCGATGCCGAGGCGGATTTCCTGGAAGTCCGCTTCTCGGAAATCGCTGGCTACGAAAAGGAAACGAACCACGATGCCGTGATGGAGCGAGTGGATGCGCAAGGTCACGTCATCGGGTTTAGCATCATGAGCGTGAGCCAATTCAGAAAGGGAAAGCCGCTGGAAGCAGACTTGGTCTCGGCTTGAAAGCCGTACGATGAAACTGCACATTGATAAAGAAGCCGACGCGCTCTACCTCCGGCTGGATGATTCCAAAATAATCGAGTCCGAAGAAGTCTCCCCCGGCGTGGTGCT
>JAYULG010000100.1:0-16911 GCA_043763755.1 Akkermansiaceae bacterium
ATTACCTCGACCTACCTCGTTGGCGGAGTAAAAGTGCAGGAAGAAATCCGCAATCTCGCCGACCGCCCAGACACAAATCCACTCGTCGGGGAAACGGTGGTGACTGCAACGCTCATCCAAGACTTGGGCTACCAAGCAACCTATCAAATCGATTTCATCCACACCCGGGATGAAAACCGTAACGCTCCGGCTGCCTCTGTGAATGGGACATTAAACATCAAAGAGAAAGGATCCTTCTCTGCACGCGGCATGGTCACCGTGCTTGGTGCTAGCTTCACCAACTGGGCGCTCCTCAATGGGAAACCGCAACCCACTGGCCTCCGTGATCGCGATGAAGTAACTGGCCAGCCGCTTGTTTTGCTCTACGGCTTCGGGGCTGGTAGCGGATCTTGGACACCGCCCTTGATTTTTAATACAGCCGACGGAACCGCAACACTCACTTTACCTGCTACTGGACTCCTAGTTCCAGTGAGGATGGATTTTTCCCCTGATCTCAATGAAGGCAACTGGGGTCTAATGAACCGAGAGAACGGACAGCCCGCACTTTTCAACATCGGTGAAGCTGGCTTGAAAACTGTAATTCTCCCATCAGCTATCAAAGGATTCACAAGACTATCACTCGGCTCATAGTGGGTTTGAGCGAGATTCCTTTCCCGCGCGCAGCTCATTTTTACGCGCAGATTCATTGATGGTCAGCGTCCAAGATGTTCAGTGTTCATCTTCCTCAAAAATCCACCGCGCCCGCAAAGCTCCTCCCTTACTACCCGCTGGAGACTTGTCTAAATTCTATCGGATATCGAAATGATCTAACGTCTATCTCGTTAGATGAGTGTGCGATGTCCTGTCAGTGGCCACTGTTGCCGTAGTTGGAGGGGTGTTTCTTCATTATTTGCCGGAGCAACTGCCTCGGCCTCTCGGCATCTAAAAAATAAATTCATGTCATCTTTTTATATCTTCGTTTTGATTCTTGTCGCAAAAACGCAACGATCACAGTTTCAGAGATCTAATAAGACAACGGGCAATTGCACCAAATATTTTTTGCATACCACTGTCATTTTTCTGAGTTTTTGCCGTTTCTGCTAACGAACGGTGGTTAACTTTTACTTCATTTCCAAAGGAACCTTCGATCACATAAACAAATAACAAACAGATACACAAAAATGAAAAAACAATGCATTGCCGTCACCGCCGCAGTCTTCGCACTAACAACCCTTTCGAATGCGGGTGTAACACCTGCGTCAACCACTACCTCAGTGGCAGAGACCACTGAAGATTCTTGGTTCAACGGAGAATTTGGAGTCGGAACCCAAGCCGGATTCCACGGCATAGGTTTACACCTTCGCTACGATGTCACTGACCAATTTTACCTTCGTCTCGAGGGAAATTATTTCCAGCTCGACTACGATGATGAAATTGATGGAGTCGATTACGAGGGCAAGCTTGATTTCTCAAATGTCGGGCTACTAGCCAACTACATGCCTTTCGCGGGTGGGTTCCGGGTGACTGGCGGTGTTTTTGGCGGTGCTCTTGAAGCGGATGCCTCTGGCAGGGGAGCCGGTAACGTTGTCGAAGTCGACGACATCGACTACGTGTTGGGCGCTACCGATTCTTTACACGCCAATGTGGAATATTCGTCCTTTAGCCCGTATCTAGGAATCGGCTGGGACTTCGTATTGGGTGCTGAACAAAATTGGATCATCGGTCTTGATGTCGGCGTGCTATACATTGGAGAAGCGGATGTAGAGATCAAAGGCGAGGGTGAGCTGTTCGGCTCAGGTATCAATCAGATCACTGAAGCTGAACTCGATGCGGAAAGAGAAAGTCTAGAATCAGAACTCTCAGGTTATGAATTCCTGCCTGTTTTTAAACTTTCTCTCACCTATCGCTTCTAACTTGTAGATCCAAGTGCCGCCGTATCGTGACGGCGGCACTTTCCGTTTTTTGTTGTGCAACTAGCAGTGCTGCTAGGCCGGGAGGTAAGTCATAGGTTGAGAAATTTACTTTCGCTTTCCGTAGCGCCCGTTGGCATGCACGGTGCGCGGATACCTTCGTAGGCAGGTATGGCTAGATTGACGAGATGTTTGACAGTGATATTAATGATTATATGATAGTATAAAACTGATGGTCCCGCACGCGATAGGCGCTCACCATCTTGCGGTGGCCCTCGCACATGGCTGAGATTTCAGGCTATGTCAGCGCACAATTCAGCACACGCGCATTAGGAAATTCGTGTGTTTGGTGCCTCCGTCAAAGCATGACTTATTTCCGATAGTGTATGTCTGGTAGCCCTTTGAACACCGTTAAACGAGCACGTGCATTTGCCATTGCAAGACGATCCTGCTTGAACGACTCACCCTGTAGTCATGCAGAATTTGTAAGGTTGAGAGTTGCCGAAACGGGTGTAGTTGGTTAGCAAGCGCAGTGATGGTTGTTCCTGAATCACCAATTTGTAGCACTGTCTGGGATGAATTTTGCCATGCTTATCAGCGCCCTTTGCATCGGTGGCTACTCGCCCACATGGGTAATTTACATGAGGCGGAAGAAGTTGTGCAATCGTTTTTCACGAAGCTGCATTCAAAAAATCACACACTCGGGTCTTTGGGTGCTTCTACCGGCAAGCTTCGTGCGTGGCTACTTACCCCTGTGCCTGAACAAAGCCGCGCAGAAACCACAGAGCACCACTCTTCCCCAGGTGAGATTCATGACCGCGAATGGGCGTTTAGCCTCTCGCGCAGGGCGCTGGAAGGACTCCGAATCGAGTATCAGGCACACGGGAAAATGGAACTATATGAAGAACTTTTATCAGTATTGGATTGCCCTGAAACTTTAGATCGCTATGCCATTTGTAAAAAGTTAGAGATTTCTGCGAACTATTCTGTGGTGGCCTACATGCGGTTTCGTGAGCGTCTCGCTGTGCGTCTGCGTGAGGAAGTCGCCGCCACGGTGAGCGGGAATGATGCCGCAGAAATTGATGCAAAGCTCCGTCATCTCATTACGATTCTTTCCCATCAGGGTGGCCTCATCGTAGCAACGATTGCATCGTGAGTGTCATGTTTTTCCAGTTTTACCGTTCCCATTGTTTGGAATGAATGATCCTCACACGCATGATTTATCCAAGGATGTGCTCGTAAGATTGCTTGATGCAGCTTTGGGCGTGGGTATCACTGCGGCGCCGCCTGAAGTCCCGGATTGGTGGCACGATTCGGATTTTCCCTATGTCACTCTCGCTTTCGTCGGGCGCGGCGGCTCGGGACTTGTTTGGAAGGCAAGTCGCAAGGACGGCCATGGCTATGTAGCACTTAAGCTCGTTCCCTTCCTTTCAGATCCCATCCGCCTCCAACAGCGTTGGGAGGATGAGTGTGCAGCTTTGACGAAAATTCAGCATCCGAATCTCGTCGGTCTCATCAATCATGGGCGCTCTCCTGATGGCTTATCAGGCTGGCTGGCTATGGAATGGATAGAGGGCACCTGCCTCGGGCGGAAACTGGCGGAAGATGAGCAGATCGCATTTCGGGAAATCTTGGCAATGGTCCCTCAAGCGGTGGCTGGGCTTACCGCGCTGCATGACGCTGGACTTGTCCACCGTGATATCAAACCATCGAATCTACTATTGGAGAAAGCGACTAAGCGCCTCGTCATCGCGGATCTTGGCATCGTTCACGATCTTGCGGGCGATCCTGATCAACGCGTGACCCGCACTTATGAACAGGCCCTCACTCCGGGCTATTTCCCCCCAGAAATGCTCGTGGCTGGCTACCAACCCACCGCGCTCGGGGATCAATATTCGCTCGCCTTTTCCATCTGGCAAATGCTCACCGGGATCATGCCGCTCGGTGCATTCGGCAAGCTTCATCACCTTTGCAGATGCCCAGATGGGATTGATGGTGTGCTCCGCCGCGCCCTCGCGAGTGATCCATCGAAACGCTTCACAGATCTACCAGCGTTTGCTTTTGCCTTCGCCCAAGCCGCCCGCCGCCCTCCACGCACCTCTGTAATTTCTGCGTTGCTTACCTTTATCCTCGTTGCTGTGAGTGCCTATTGGATCACCCGCCCACCCGCATTCCCCAAGCATTTTAAAAGTGGAAAAATTACTGGTTACGAAAGCCCAAGCCAATCCATGGAAATCGACCTCATGTTGCAAGAAAGTGGTGCCATCTCAGCCCACATCCACACTTGCACGCAAGATCCGTTTACAGGCTTTGCTGCCCGCAGTTGGCTTACTTTCCGCGATGAGAAAAACAATGTCATTCACCGGCTACGCACCCATGGCTACGGTGTCAACGGACGCTTTATCCCCGGTGCAGAAAACGAGCGAGTGGACACTTGGGAGGGTGCCACTGTTCCAGCAGATATCGCACGCCGCGTCCATGGCATCGATTTTTCCCCCGCTCCCGGAGACAAGCAGCAAGACGATCTAGCAGAAGGGAACCAGCTTCAATTTCAAGAAGACGTGAATTCTCTCAAATCTGGCTTCGCACGTGGCTGGAAAACCTTTTCCACCATGTTCTCCACCACTCCTCCAGAGCGCTCTAACGAGTCCACGCAGCCAGAGCAAATGCCCGCTAGTCCACCACGCTGATGAGTGGCCAGCACCCCCGAAGTGCCTAACGACCAACTTAGTTGACGGGGGAATCTTCTCCACGGCTGCGCGGAGTAGCAGTGCTTTCACTCCTTTCATTAGCCACACTTCTGCGTCGCCGCCGGGCGATACCGAAATAGCGATGAATGTGATTGAATGATCACATTGCCCTCTCGTTGCGCCCCCGCCCTTCGTCGTTGATAACTCAATGAGCGCGCCCGTCATGCATCCAAAGCACGAACATGCAGCGACCCTTTGTCTCCCTCTGTCCCTCATGCGCCACACGGCTTACGATGCTTTGCATGTCTTCGGATTCGTTTGCAGTTACTGCAATGATTTCTGCGGAACATTCCCACAGTCTTTTACTCAAACCGGACTGAATCGTATGGGGGGCGGGTGACAATTCGGAAGGCCAGCTTGGTGCCGGAGCGGCAGGATGGAATCTGACTCCCGTCGCACTCGTCACAGATTGCAAAGCAATATCTGCTCATACCAATCACAGCTTGTTTCTTAAATCAGATGGCACCCGTCTCGCCACCTCAACTACAATCCTAGATGCCACCGAGAAGCTCTTTGGGAGTTATCGTATGTTACTCTTCATTTTGTATTGGGAGAACCCGGCTTCTCGATTGGATTTTCTGGGATATTTGAAACGTTGAAGAACCTCGAAATACCTGTTTCAGCCGTTGAATGAAAAATTCTTCAAAACTGGCTTCGCACTTGCTCCCTCAAGAAACGGCCAGTAAGCCTTGTATGGCTATCAGGTCCCCCTCTCAGAACGATGATCCCCCGTCTCTTCCTCCCTTTGTTGTTTTTACAGCCCTTGTCACTTCGGGCTGCCACTATCGTAGTTGATACGTTTAGCGGTTCCTATTTGAACCGGAATGTCGCCTATGACGGCGGCACTCTAACCATTAGCGTCACCAATGATGTCGATGACTCTTTCCTCGGCATCGTCACAGGAAATGCCTCAGCCAACGCCTTTCACAAGAGCGCCATTCTCTTGGCCGACAGCGACTCCGGCGTCACTGATTTCCGCCTTTCTTTCAGCACTCCGGTCAGCAATCTCGCCATCACCTTTACGGATGTTGATGCAGATGCCACGCAGACACTCCAGAATCCCGCACCACCAGATCTTCTAGCGGCCCTCGAATTTGCCGGAAATGCCCGCGTGATTTCCTCTGGAGTAAATAGTCCCACAATTCCAGTTAGCAGCGGTCCGCCGACCTTGACTGTCTTGGGCAGGTTAGTCAAAGCCTCCGATAGTGGTACGAGTGCCATCGCTCGATATGAATTCATATCTCCCCAGAGCTCTGTGCGCATTAGTTACCAGAATGGCGCTGGCCGTGGCGGCACCGGCGGAGTTGGCGTGACTGAAATTCGCTTCGAGTCCATTCCCGAGCCAGCCATAGCAACGCTCATTGGCACCTGCTCTTTTTCTTTCTTCCTCCGGCGGCGGCCTTGGAATTAGTCACAAATTACAGTCTTCGTCTGTGGACACTTGGGGGCAATAAAGTCGTGAACAAACAGATGTGTCACATTCAGGTGGCCTCCCAGAAAACATCGAGATTCATGTATTCGTGCCCCTGTGTAAATTAGGACGAAAAGTTTGTCATTTTTTTCCGCCGCTTCCGTTTCTCCGGTTGTTACGATGTAGGTTCCCCATCTCTTCCTCCTCCCTACGCAGCTCAGTGTATGTTATTTTAACACGCCAGTTTTTCCAGTTCCTATCTAACTAAAAATATCTAATGAAACATATCACATTTTTGGTAGTGTTCACAATGTTGTTATCCCTAAGCATCTATGCAGAGATCCCGAAAGTAGTCATAACACACTCAGTAGGGCAGGTGATGCTCAGTTATTCCGCTGCTTTGGGCCGTAGGCACGAGTTATGGGCAAGCAATAGTTTGTCGCCTAACGGATGGACTGGCCCGCTAGACACAAAGTTTGGAACTGGTGCTAGTGAATCGGTGGGGGTCAGCACTGCTGGCCATCCGCAGAGATTTTTTCAACTCCGCATCTCGGATTTAGCCCCGACTCCTGCCGTTTTCGCGAGTATTGTGGTAGGTGACACGATAACGGGTGGCGAGTATACTTTCACTTCTGCTACCAGATTTCTCTGGTTTGATGAGCCGGGCAACTGGAGATACACCAAGACGGGTGTCAATTCCGCTACAATAGTTTTTACGTATGACGCGGATAGGAATAACCCAAATGTTTATCGCGAAGAGATGCGATTAACATTCACAGCAAACAATTCAGGACGTTACAATTATTTGGAGTATGACTCTAATTCACTATCCATTTTAGACGAAGGTATTCCATTTTCATTCCAATAATATACAAATTCGAATGATACGATTTAGTGTTTTCAGCCATCCAATGAAATTGTCCTGCTCTATTACTATGATGCATATAACAGTCCCTGCGACAGCTATGCAAACTTAGAATCCTCGCGATTTTGGACGGTGTAATAAAACGTGGATTTTGAGATAATTGCCGTAAATTTCTAGTTGTCACCTGCGGAGGATTGATGATCATACGCGAGGATGAATATTCCTGAGTCACCCATGGGGAGCGCTTCGAAAGGCAAGGGAGGTCTATTTCCCACCACGCGCTGGACGATTGTTACTCAGTTAGCGGGAGGTGAGCGCAAGCTGCGGTTCGTCGCGTGGGATGAGTTCTGGCGAACTTATCAACGGCCACTTTATGCGTGGCTACATGCACGGACTGGAAATCCTCACGAGGCGGAGGAGCTAGTGCAATCATTTTTCACCAAGCTGCATTTGAAGGATCACTCACTAGATTCCCTAGATGCCTCCAAAGGGCAGCTCCGCTCTTGGTTGCTCGCTTGCCTGCGCCGTCACTGGATTGATCATTGGCGTGCGAGCGGGCCAAGCATGTGTGAGATTCCGCACGATGCGCAGGAAACGGTCTTTCCCTCTGATGAGATGTATGACCGTGAGTGGGCGTTCAGCCTCTCTCGCAGGGTGCTGGAGGGACTCAGAATTGAGTATCAGGCACGCGGGAAAATGGAGTTATTCGAAGAACTATTATTGGCGCTGGATTGCCCTGAAAGTTCGGATCGTTCTACCGTTTGCAAAAAATTAGAGATTTCTGAAAACTATTTCGCAGTGGCATATATGCGTTTTCGCGAGCGCCTCGCTGTGCGCCTGCGGGAGGAAGTTGCCGCCACGGTAATCGGGAATGATGCCGCAGAAATCGATGGCGAACTCCGCCATCTCATCGCCATTCTTTCTCACCAAGGCGGGTTGATGGCAGTCACGCAAGTGTCCTAAATGTCACTTTTTCCAATTTTCCTCGTTCTACCATTGCTTCGATGAGCGATTTTTATCCCCGTGACTTATCTGAAGAATCACTCGCCCGCTTGCTGGATGCGGCCTTGCGAGTGGGGATCAGCTCGGCACCACCTGAGAGCCCAGATTGGTGGCAGGATGAGACATTCCCCTATGTAACCGTCGCCTACATCGGTCGTGGTGGCTCCGGTCTGGTGTGGAAGGCGAGCCGCAAGGACGGCTACGGATTTGTGGCGCTCAAGCTCGTTCCTTTTCTCTCAGATCCTGTCCGCCTCCAGCAGCGGTGGGAGGATGAATGTGCAGCTTTAGCGAAAATTCAGCATGCAAATCTCGTCGGCCTCATCGATCACGGACGCTCGCCGGATGGCCTATCTGGCTGGCTGGCTATGGAATGGATCGAGGGCACATGCCTCGGGCGGAAACTGGCGGAAGAAGGGCAAATCGCATTCAGGGAAATTCTAGCAATCGTCCCCCAAGCGGTGGCTGGGCTTGACGCGCTACATAATGCCGAGCTCGTCCACCGCGATATTAAGCCATCGAACTTATTGTTAGAGAAAGCGACTAATCGCCTCGTCATCGCGGATCTCGGCATCGTCCACGATCTCGCGGGCGATCCTGATCAGCGCGTGACTCGCACCTACGAGCAGGCACTTACACCCGGCTATTTCCCGCCAGAATTGCTCGCGGCTGATTATCACCCAGACGCGCTTGGAGACCAATATTCTTTGGCTTTCACAATCTGGCAATTGCTCACCGCCACGATGCCGCTCGGTGCATTCGGCAAGCTCCACCACCTTTGCAAATGCCCGGATGGGATCGATGCCGTGCTCCGCCGCGCCCTTGCGAGTGAACCGGCGAGACGCTACACAGATCTATCAGCATTCGCTCAAGCCTTCGCGCAAGCCGCCCGCCGCCCTCCGCGCACCTTTCTATTTGCTGTCTTTTTCACTTTGATCCTCGTCGCTGCCAGTGCTTATTGGACCACTCGCCCGCCATTGTTTCCTAAGCGTTTCAAAAGTGGAAAAGTTGTAGCAAGTGATAGCACCCAACAGTTTACCTCCATCGATCTGACGCTTCAAGAAAACGGTCATTTTAGCGCCCAAATCCGCACTACTAGTTTGGACCCACTCTTTGGTTTTGTGGGCAGAACAATGATGACTTTCCGAGATGCGGAAGGTTATATAGTCCACCAGATGAACACAAACCACCATGGTGTCGGCGGACGTTATATGTTCGGAGCTCCTCACGATCGTGTGGACCAGTGGAACAGCAGTATTCCCGCTGAAATCGCGAGCCAAGTGGTGACCATGGACTTCAAAAACATGCCGTCCACTTGGACCTTGAAGGAGCGGGCTGCCGACAACAACAGGGCGTTTCGTGAAGATCTCGCATCCATCCGTGAAGGAGTTGTCAACGTCTGGACCACTCTCAATGAAACATTCAGCCTGAAGCCTAAAGCACCAGCAAAGGAGGCAACCGCGCCCGATGACGATTCAACCCGAGCACCTTAACTGGCCAGTAAAACTAGCAAAGTTCTAGATTTAAATTTTCTCCGCCGCGCTAATCTCGCGGAATTCTCAACCCCGTTGGAGCACCAATCCGCTCCACGAGCGGGCCAGTTTATTCATTCGCGCAAATGTTCAACGACTAGCCGCGCACTCTAGAAAATAGCCGATCTTTGCAGATGATCCCTTGCCTATTTTCTCCACAGGTAAAGCCAGCGCTCTGAAACTGCTTTTCCTGTCTCATCTTGGATTTCACACGTTATGTCCATTTCAGTGAGATCCTTGGGCGGCTCGCAGACAAAAAACGCACGCAGGACTTGCGGCATGTGGAGTTGATCGCTGCGGCCGAGGCCTGCGGGAAGGTCATCCACGTGGGGCATGCTGATATCTGATAGACCGACGTGGATGAGCTTCACGGATTTTTGATTGATGGTGACCACGGGCTTCAACTTAGAAATATCATCCCACTTAGGGTCGCCCACTTTGGCTTGTGGGGTAAGGGGTTTCGCGAAATCGACGGTCATGAGGACTTGCTCGGGTTTTTGTACGGGGTGGCCAGCGCGGGTGGCTCTGACGGCAAAGATTCCGGAGGGTTCAGGGTCCCGCATCCAGCGCAGGCGATAGTGAAAGCGGAATGCTTTGCCGACTTCCACGGCGGGCTGAGGCTCCCAGAGTAGGACGATATTATCTTCGGTTTCATCCGGGGTAGGCAGCTCAATGAGGTGGAGTTGGCCGAGTGCAAATCCGGAAATAGGCTCTACTTTCACACTCGGGCGATCGTGGTAGCGGGCCTCAGGATCCTCGTAGGAGGAGAACGATCGATCGCGCTGCACGAGCGACCATGAGCGGGGATTCTCTAGGGTAAAAATACAGTGGCGGTATTGTCCCGGGGTGTGCGCCAGAGGCCGATAGTGCAAATTCCCACTTTCTAATTCCATGAGCACTCCATCGCTATCATGCACCTCCGGGCGGAAATCATAGGGCCGCGGGTGGGTGCCCTCGCCGAACCAAAACATGCTCGAAAACGGTGCGAGACCGAGTTGTTTAACGGGACGGCGGAGGGTGATTTCCGCCTCGATGTCCATCACGGTTTCCTTCCCCGGTGTGATGGTAAATTGGTAAGCACCGGAGACACCCGGGCCACCGAGCAGTGCCCATGCCCGCAGGTTGTTGGAATCTTTAGCAGGTTTTTCCAAGTAAAACTGGCTGAAATCTGGGAACTCTTCGGGCACTCCTGGCAGCCCGCTATCCATCGAGAGACCCCGCGCGGAGAGGCCGTATGGCGCATTGGCCGGGATCGCCCGGAAGTAGCTGGCACCCAAGAAGACAAGGAATTCATCCATGTAGTCTGGCGAATTTAAATGCGTGCGTGCGCGCCACCCTGCGTAGTCTGGCGGAGGCGGCGTGCCAGCGGGGATTTTCTGTTTCCCGTAGTCGAACAGGCTTTGATCAAACTTCATGAACTCGCTCTTGCCGCCAGTGACTTGATAGATGTCCACCATCTTTTTCGCAGTCCAGCCTGGGTGGAAAAAGTCGATTGAAAAGCTACCTTTATCGGCAGCCCACAGGCCCGAATCCATTTTAAATCGGATGTCGCGATGTTGATCGTAACTGAGTTTTTTCCAAAATTCTGCGAGCTCTAATTTGGGCTCCTCATGCGGTGCCGTCGCTAGTTTGCGGGCTTTTTCGCGAAGTATGTCGAAAGAAAATTCCCCCGCGTGGGTGATTGCGGCTCCAGTGCTGAAAAGCACGAATGTGACGAGCAGTGTTTTGGGGATCTGAAGCATCATTGGCGAAGAATTCACGCCGGACTCATGATAAGTTTTTCGTGGCTGCGCAATCCCAAGATGTAGATCATTTCAGGCAAACACGAGTTCCCGCTTGGAAACGGGTAGTTTTGGCAGTTACTTGGCGCACGGACCATGCGCTGCTTTTACTCACAGGAACTTGAACTCGAACTGCCCGCAGGACACCCGTTTCCGATGGATAAATTCCGCGTTTCCAAGGACATGCTGCTCGCGGGTGGCATTCTTGTTCCAGAAGAGATCATCGAGGTTTCCTCCGCCAGCGCCCATCTCCTCAAGCGCGTCCACGAGGCCAGCTACATCGATAAAATTCAATCCGGCCTCCTCGGGCGCAAAGAGCAAATGCTTCTCGGGCTACCTGCCTCACCGCGCCTCTACCAACGCAGCATCACAGAAGTGGAGGCCACCCGCCTCGCCTGCCACGCTGCTTTGGAAGAGGGCGTGGGCGTCTGCCTAGCGGGCGGCACACATCATGCATTCAGCGAGCATGGCGAGGGCTACTGCGTCTTCAATGACATCGCCATCGCCATCCGAGACATCCAAGACAAGCAGCCAAACATCAAAATCATGGTGGTGGATACGGATGCCCACCAAGGAAATGGGACTGCCGCCCTGTTAGGAAATGACCCGCGCGTTTTCACCTACTCCATCCATGTTGGGAAAAACTACCCGACGCGGAAAGTAGCCAGCTCGCTCGATATCGAGACGGTGCGCTACGTGGAGGGAGAGATGTATTTAAAACAACTATTCTCAAGCCTAGCAGGTGCCTTGGATGCCTTTACACCAGATCTCGTCATTTGGATTTCTGGTGCGGATAATCACCGCAACGATCGTTTCGGCCAAATGCATCTTTCGCTCAAAGACATTCAGTGGCGCGATGAAGTCCTTCTGAGCGCGTTCATCAAAAACCGCATCCCTGTGGCTGTGCTCTACGGTGGCGGCTACAATCGGCAGCCGGAATTCACTGCCAAGCTCCATCGCAACACCATCGCCACCGCCAAGAAACTCGCTTCGGAATTCCGCGGGCTGTGAGGCCTAGCGAATTTTTAATACCTCATCTCGCCGCGCTTTCACCTTTCACTATGAATTTCCCCAAACTTCTGCTCTGCCTCACGCTGCCGCTCTACATCCTCGATCAGCTCACGAAGTTCTGGACGATTTCCAAATTTCCGCCGCCATGGTCATACGAGGCATTTGACATGCCTGTGATTGAGAATGTTTTCCATCTCGTCCGTGTGCACAACCAAGGGGTGGCTTTTGGTTTTGGAAATGGCACGGCGTGGGCACCCGTCGTTTTCATGGTCGTTCCATTTTTGGCGCTGACCATGATCCGGATTTTCTGGAAAAAGGGCGTCTTTGCACACCCACTTTCAAAGATCGCCGTCGCACTCCTCCTCTGCGGGATCTTCGGGAATTTGACGGATCGGCTCATCCAAGGATTTTTACTCACCGAGTATGCGGATGCGAGTTTCTGGAAGCGCCTATCGGAAGGCTACGTGGTGGACTTTGTCGCGGTGAAACTCCCACTCTACGATAAGCTCGTGCCTAGCACTGGTGGCTGGTGGCCAGCTTTCAATGTGGCTGACTCCTGCATCTGCATCGCCGCAGTGATGCTATTCATTGGCGGAGTGCGCGATGAGCAGCTTGCCAAAGCGAAATCGAAAACGACCTAATTCCGCACTTGGAAAACAACATGACATTGTCTTACCGCAGAGCCGCAAAGGTCGCGAAGGGACGCAAAGAAGAATAGGAGTCTTCTTTAAAATTTTGCTTTGCGTCCCTTCGCGACCTTTGCGGCTTTGCGGTAAATATTCCCCTTGCCAGTTTACAGGGTGATCACCTCACTTGTTAGAGATGATATCGCAGCTCATCAAAGTGCCCCGAAGCGGCGGTGGCGGCGTTGGTATTCTTTGACGGATTCGAAGAGATCGCCCTGCCGGAAATCTGGCCAGAGCTTTTTAACGATGACCATTTCCGAGTAGCTGATCTGCCAGAGGAGGAAATTTGAAACCCGCATCTCGCCGGAAGTGCGAATCAATAAATCCGGATCTGGGGTGCCTGCGGTTTGCAGGCGGGAGGCAAACAAAGTGGTATCGATCTCATCTGGAGTAATCTTACCCGCGAGAGCATCCATGGCGAGTGAGCGGGCCGCACAGACGATTTCTTCGCGGCCACCATAGGAAAGGGCGAGCACGAGAGTCATGGCGGTATGATGGGCGGTGCGTGCCACGATGCGTTCGATGAGTTCGCGAGTGGATGCAGGCAGACGCTCAAGTTGGCCGATGGCCTGGAGGCGAATCTGCTGGCGATCAAGGTCCTTGGCTTTTTCATCTAAGAAACGATCTAACAGAGCCATAAGGGCAGTGACTTCCGTTTCCGGGCGGCTCCAATTTTCCGAGGAAAATGCGTAAAGTGTGAGGTATTCCACGCCAAGCTCGATGCAAGCTTCCATCACTTCTCGCACAGATTCTGCGCCGGAGCGGTGGCCTTCTAGGCGGGGCAGCCCGCGCTCTTTCGCCCAGCGCCCATTGCCATCCATGATGATCGCGATGTGGCGGGGGATCTCAGGATGGTCAGGCATAGCGGCGGAAATCATCCTTGGAATGGTGGCGCTAGGGTAAATTTTTTATTGGACGACTAATGTTTGCAATCTGTCTGGCCCCACTCCCACAAAGGCTACAGGTGCCCCGCAAAGTTCTGAAAAGCGATTGAGATAGGCTTGCGCGTTGGGCGGTAGATCTTCGTAGCGGGTGATCTTGGTGGTATCAGATTTCCAGCCAGGAAGTGTTTCGTAGATGGGTTTCGCGTGGTTCCATGCCGCACGGTTTGCTGGGGGGAGCTCGTGGATTTCCCCGTCGATCTCGTAGCCAGTGCAAATTTTCAAAGTGTCATACTCGTCGAGCCCATCGACGTTGGTGATAGCAAGGCCAGTCACACCATTGACCATGCATGCGAAGCGGAGCAGCACCGTGTCTAGCCATCCACAGCCGCGTGGCCTGCCGGACACAACGCCGAATTCGCGGCCCAGTCCATGGAGATACTCGGAAAGTCCCTCATCAACCGTTGGAAATGGGCCGGAGCCGACGCGGGTGGTATAAGCCTTACACACTCCGATGACGCGTTGGATGGCATTCGGCGGTAGGCCGGAGCCAGTGCAGGATCCACCGGAAGTCGTATTCGAGGAAGTGACAAAAGGATAGGTGCCATAATCTATATCTAACAAAGTTCCTTGAGCACTTTCGAAAAGTATAGTCTTGCCCGTTTTCCACGCGCTATGCAGTACCGGGATGGTATTAGTCACATGGGGCCGGAGGCGCTCAAATGCTATATATACTTCATCCAAAATTTGATCCGGCGTGAACTGAGGGAGTTCATATTTTGCCAAAATCTCATTTGCCTCCACCAGGCGGCGAGTGACTTGGGCGCGGGTGAATTCTTTATCAAATAAATCTGCAATGCGGAGGCCACAGCGGTTCACTTTATCTGAGTATGTAGGGCCGATGCCGCGCTTGGTCGTGCCTATCTTTTGATCGCCAAGGGCAATTTCACGCGCAGCGTCCAGCTCCTTATGGAATGGCATCACCACGTGCGCACGGTCTGAAATGAGCAGTTTTTCCGGAGTAATCGCCACGCCGAGTGCCTCATTGCGCTCGATTTCCGCGACGAGGCCTGAAGGATCTACCACCACGCCATTGCCAATCACATTGATTTTCCCATCCCACAGAATGCCCGATGGCAGAAGATTTAGGATGTAGCGCACTCCATTCGCGATGACGGTGTGGCCCGCATTATTTCCACCTTGGCCGCGCACGACGACATCGGCGGTTTCTGTAAGATAATCGACAATTTTGCCCTTTCCCTCGTCCCCCCATTGGAGACCTACGACGATAGTATTCATGTTAGAAATTTTTTAAATCGCGAATGAACGCGAATAGAAGAGGGGATTAGGAGCTTAAAATGATGCGCTCCCATTCGAGTTTTGGTTTTTTGAAGTTGATGATGAGTCCCGCTGGCAGGCGGGTGATGCGGAGATAGTTGAGCATTTGACGGCGCTCGATATTGGTAATTCTGTCGATGGGGCGCATGAGATGATGGCGTAAACCTCATCCTTGAAAATCAATTCGCGTCCATTTGCGTCCATTCGTGGTTAAATCTTTTTGAATTGATCAATCAACGCAGCAAACTCTTCGAAAAAATAACTCGCATCATTTGGACCGGGTGCCGCTTCAGGGTGGTATTGCACGCTGAAAATGGGCAGCTCACGGTGGCGCATGCCCTCCACGGTGCCATCATTTAGATTGAGATGGGTAACCTCTATTTCCGGTGGCAAAGATGCAGGATCTACCGCGAAGCCGTGGTTCTGTGAGGTGATAGAAATTTTCCCGGTGCGCAAATCTTTCACGGGTTGATTGCCACCGCGGTGGCCAAACTTGAGCTTGAAAGTCGTGCCACCGAAGGCATGTGCGAGAAGCTGATTTCCCAAACAAATCCCAAAGATCGGTTTCTGACCGATGAGTTGTTTTAGCTCCGCATGGATGTAGCCGAGTGCTGCGGGATCGCCAGGGCCGTTCGAGAGGAATATACCATCAGGATTTTTTTCTAACACCTCTGCTGCAGTGGTGGTGGAGCTGACGACTTCGGTTTCAAATCCCGCCTGGCGAAGGCGGCGGAGGATGTTGAATTTTAGGCCAAAGTCGTATGCGACGATGCGGTGGCGCACAGGTGGAAGCTCCTGATACGGTCCTAGCTGCTCAGTGGAATGATTCGGCAAAATCCATTCGCGGGACTCCGCCGCCCACGTGTAACCGGTAGGGGTTGAAACTTCTTTTACGTAATCCATGCCTTCCATGGCGGGCGAGGCTTTGGCAGCAGCAATAGCCGCATCCGCATCCAGCTCAGTGGTGACGCAGGCGCGCATCGCACCTAGAGATCTTAGATGCTTGGTGAGCGCGCGGGTATCGATGCCTTCGATGCCTAGAATTCGGTGATCTGCGAGGTAGGCAGAGAGCGGCTGGGCGGAGCGCCAGTTCGACGGCACTTCGCACAACTCACCGATGACAAGGGCGCGGATGTGTGGGCCGCTTGATTCTGCGTCCTCGGGATTGATGCCGTAGTTTCCGATTTGCGGATACGTCATCGCGACGATTTGCCCACGGTAGGATGGGTCTGTGATCACCTCCTGATAGCCCGTCATGGAGGTGTTAAAACAAATTTCACCAGTGGTGGTTCCGGACGCTCCGAAGGCGGTTCCTTCAAAACAGCGTCCATCTTCAAGGGCTAGAATGGCAGTAATCGGCACGGCGGCGGCAGGCTAGGCAGCCGATTTGTGCGATGCAAGAGAATGCTCATTCTTTGTCCCGCACATCCATGAGAATGGTCACGGGGCCATCGTTGATGAGGGAAATTTGCATGTCTGCGCCGAAGATTCCGCGGGTGATGGGCTTGGTGACCTCGGTTTCTAGGGCGCGGCAGAAATTTTCATAAAGTGGCTCTGAAATGGCTGGAGTGGCGGCACGGAGGAAGGACGGGCGGTTGCCCTTCTTGGTGAAAGCGTAGAGGGTGAATTGGCTAACAACCATGGCATCCCCACCGCTGTCCACGAGCGAGAGATTCATTTTCCCATCGGCATCGGAGAAGATGCGCATCTTGGCGATTTTTCCGCAGAGCCACGCGATGTCCTCCGCGCCGTCAGCTTCCTCCATGCC
>JAYULG010000101.1:0-16860 GCA_043763755.1 Akkermansiaceae bacterium
TTGTTCACGCCCAGGAAATGGTGGATCTAGCAGAAATGACACAAAGTGCTCGTTGCTTGATTTAGCATCGTCAGATTCAGAACGCTCGCGAACGATGAGGTGGAAGCGCCCAGTTTGCTCGGCAGGGCCAGCGACAAATTGTTTGAATTGATCGTCCCGGAACTCGACGAAGACTTCCCAGTCGATCAGCCAGCCCTTGTCAGTTTCGACGACGGCCACGGGGATGCCTTCGGGGATCTTCTCGGTGGTGACTTTGAAGATAAACAATGTGTTGCCGCTACCTAGATCCGTTTGGCTATGTTCAAGTTTGATAGAATTGTAGGGAGTGGCTCCATCAGGAACTACTTTAGAGTATGCCTCCATCGCACTTCTGACTTGCTCGGGTCTCAGCACATAAGCGCTGCGGGCTGGCCAATCCGGTGCCTCTAAAAACGCACGCAGAGATGCCTCTGCTGCGGCAGATACCTTTTGAGAGGCATGGTTTTCTTCATTTGATGGGGCGACTTTTGGCTTCACCAAAATTGCTCCAGTTTCTTTAGCTTCAGTTATAATCGGCGGCGCAACAGGCACCTCCATGACTGGTGGTGGTTTCACCTCAGGTATAGGAGCGGGCGGGATAACTTTGAGGTTCTCAATGATGGGTGGCGTGAGAGGCAAGGGCAGAGATTGTTTTCCCTTGCTGCGGAATTCACCTGCGGCATAGCCGACTACGAATGCCACCAAGGCCGTGAGGAGACAGGATAGAAAAAGAATCGTCCGCGCAGGATTTGCTGTTGGGGTGGGAACAGACTCAGTTTTTGCAGGCAAAGATTTGCTCTGGTTTTCTGCTAATGCAAGCACCTGTGGAGGTGCAACCACAGGCGCCAGTTTCACGTACGCACCTCGCCCGCGACTCGGATCCGGAGCGACGATGTTTTTGCCGCACACCGGGCACGGCCCTTGTGAGGTGGCTAATGAAAGGGGCAGCCGCAACAATGCGCTACATGCTGGGCAGTTGAATTGGATCAGTTCGGCCATCGTTACTTTTGCGGCGCGATGCTATCAAAGCTTGTCCGAGGTGTCTATGGCTTGCATTCGCTTGAACCCACGTCGGATTCTTTTTGCAAAGTTTAATTTTGATCGGGCAGAGTGAGCGATGTTGGCCCATCTTCCCGCCGAAGTGAGGAAAATCATTCATATTGATATGGATTGCTTCTACGCAGCGATTGAGGAAAGGGAAAATCCATCGTTGCGAGGCAAGCCGCTTGCGGTGGCGGGAAGTGATCGTAGGAGTGTGCTCACGACAGCAAACTATGAGGCGCGTAAGTTTGGTTGTCGCTCTGCCATGCCAGTTTTTAAAGCATTGGAACTATGCCCACACCTAAAACTGGTGCCCGTACAATTTGATCTGTATCGGGCAGTAAGTTCGCAAATACGGGCTATTTTTGGTCGCTTCACAGAGCTGATTGAGCCGCTCTCTTTGGATGAGGCATATCTTGATGTATCCCACTTACAAAGCAGTGGTGCATCCATCGCGCGGGAAATCCGGGCGCAGATTTTTGAAGAAATTCGGCTCACTGCATCAGCCGGTATTTCCACCAATAAGCTGATCGCCAAAATCGCTTCAGATTGGCATAAACCGAACGGCCAAAAAGAAGTCACTGCCGAGCAGATTCCAGAGTTCATCGCCGCCTTACCCGTGGGGCGGATTTGGGGAGTTGGTGGGAAAATGCGCGGCAAGCTCTCAGCGATCGGCGTGGAGACATGCGCAGATTTGCAACAGCTCGATCAGATTGAACTTTCGCAACGCTTCGGCAAATGGGGCTTAGAGCTTTGGAATTTGTGTCGCGGCATCGATGAGCGGCCCGTGACGCAAGATCGCACGAGAAAGTCAGTGAGTAGCGAGTCCACGTTTAAAGAAAACATCCATGCACTTGAGGAACTCGTCCCTCCCATGCGGACGATGCTCGAAGAGCTTGTCATTGATCTCGCCACGAAGCACCCAGAGCGGGTAGTCCGGTCACTCGTGGTGAAGCTCAAATTTGCCGATTTTGACCGCACGACTGCAGAGCGTGCCGGGAATTTGTTAGAACCTGCGATCTTCGAGGAGCTTCTCACAGAAGCATGGCGCAGAGGAAATCAGAGGGGTGTTAGGCTTCTGGGCGTAGGTGTGAGGCTCCAAGATCCTGAAGATGAAAATTTACAGATGGAGTTTTTTCAATAAATATACCTCCGCATCATCGCAGGGAGAGGTGTGTAGCTTTGTATGGAAATCACATCTTGGATTTCATGCTCTGTCTTGCCTCACAGGGCATGCAAAATGCTGTTGCACTCGTGGGTGGTGTCTCTTAAATTTCGCGCTCGCGTAACTTTGCTTCCATCATGAAATCTCACTCACTTCTATACTCTGCTGTTATCGTTCTTTCCGCTGGGATTTTCGCCTGCAAACCCGGAAGCGTAGATACCATCAAAGTGGGTGAATTCGCCTCACTGACGGGTAAAGAAGCGACGTTTGGCACCTCCTCACACGAAGGCACTTTGCTTGCCATTGAGCAAATCAATGCGGCAGGTGGCCTCCTTGGAAAAAAAGTTGAATTACTCACCGAGGATAACCAAACAAAAGCAGGTGAACCTGCAAATGCGGTGAACAAATTGATCTCGAAAGATGGTGTGATTGCGATCCTTGGCGAGGTAGCATCCAGCCGCTCGCTCGAAGCCGCACCCATTTGCCAACAAAACAAGATTCCGATGATTTCCCCTGCCTCCACCAATCCGGCAGTGACCCAACAAGGTGATTATATATTTCGCGTCTGCTTCAATGATACTTTCCAAGGTGGTGCGCTTGCGAATTTTGCCAGTGGAACTTTAAAAGCGAAAAAAGTCGCGATCCTCACTGATGTAAAAAGCGATTATAGCAAAGGCCTCGCGAAAAGCTTTAAAGCTAAATATACCAGCAACGGTGGGAAAATCGGTATCGAGCTTGATTTCAATGGCGGAGATAAAGATTTCAAAGGCCAACTCACTGCCATTAAAAACGACGCACCCGATGCTATTTTTCTACCAGCATACTATAATGATGTCGCGCTCATTTGCATTCAAGCCAAGCAACTTGGAATGAATATACCTATCTTCGGCGGTGATGGCTGGGAGAGCGAAAGCCTGCTCGCCATTGGACAAGAAGCCATGGAAGGTCATTATTTTTCCACTCATTGTTCGATTGAGCAACCGACGCCCGAAATGAGTGCATTTGTGACTGCTTATAAGGAACGCTTTGAGAATAAAACTCCAGATGCAATGGCAGTGCTAGGTTATGATTCTGCCATGGTTTTAGCCGATGCGATCAAACGTGCGGGAACCACCGATGGGCCAGCGCTTCGAGATGCTATTGCTGCTACAAAAGACTTCGCTGGCGCGAGTGGAAACATCACCCTCAATGCGGATCGAGATGCCTTAAAAGCCCTCGTTTTCATTCAAATCAAAGGCGGTAAGTTTACCTACAATGCGACTGTGAATCCATAATGAGTTGATCTTTTATTGTAACACTAGCCTACGCCCTCGTTTCAGTTTCTATCAATCAGCTACTACGAATGGATTGGCTCCAGCAGATCATCAATGGCCTAGGACTCGGGGCAATCTATGCCCTCATTGCGCTCGGCTACACGATGGTATATGGTGTCCTTCGTTTTATAAACTTTGCCCATAGCGATGTCTTGATGCTGGGTGCCTTCACTGCATTCTATGTTGCACCCAAGATTGAGCGGCTCACCGGATCGCAATCAATCATCGGATGCATTATGGTATTTGTGGTCGCAGCGGGTGTGTGTGCTTGCATCGGAATATTGATTGAGCGTCTGGCCTATAGACCGTTAAGAAACCGCCCAAAGCTCACCGTGCTCATCACTGCCATCGGCGTTTCACTGTTGATCGAATTTACCGCCCAGCATGAAAAAGTATTCGGCGCGGCACCCCAAGCGTTTCCCAAGCTTCTGCCCGAACGCTCAATCCACCTCGGGGACCTAATCATTTCAAGCCATGACCTCTTGACCGTATCTGTCACAATCATGCTACTCATCGGAATGTGGCTTATCGTTCAAAAAACCCGAATTGGCACTGCTATGCGCGCTGTTTCGTTCAATCAGCAAGCTGCCTCGCTGATGGGTGTGCCAGTCAATCGCATCATCTCATTCACCTTTGGCCTCGGCTCTGCGCTCGCTGCGATCGCTGGAATCCTCTACGCACTCAAAGCGCCTGGCATTGAGCCGTTGATGGGTGTGCAGCCAGGGTTACGCGCATTTGTCGCTGCGGTGCTGGGGGGAATCGGCAATCTCCCCGGCGCTGTTCTTGGTGGTGTTTTACTCGGGTTGTTAGAGACAATCGCCGGTGGTATTCCCGGATTGTCAAACTACCGGGATGCGATTGCTTTTGGAATTCTTATCCTGATTCTCATCGTAAAACCTGCAGGCTTGCTTGGCCGCTCATCCGTCGAGAAAGTATAATGAATTTTTCCGATGCAAAACGCTGGCTGTTACTCGGCATCGCTCTTGCGATTCTCGTTTCGTGTTTTTCTCCTATGATGAATCGTTATTACTTGGGCGTAATTATCGATGTAGGAATCGCGATCATTCTCGCTACCAGTCTGAATCTAATCAACGGGCATACTGGCCAATTTAGCCTCGGCCACGCAGGATTTATGGCTGTTGGTGGATTCTTTTCCGCATGGCTTTCGCTAAGCGTAGGCACCACTGCGGAGGCGTTGTGGTTTTTTCCTTTGACCTTGATCGCAGGTGGATTGCTCGCCGCGTGCGTAGGTTTGTTTGTCGGAATACCCTCACTGCGGCTGCGGGGCGATTATCTCGCGATCGTCACACTCGGCTTCGGAGAAATCATTCGTGTCATCGCGCAAAATACGGAAGCCATCGGCGCTGCAAGTGGCCTCAAAGGAATTCCTAAGCTCACGAATCTCGGTTGGACCTTTGGGTGCGCCGCAGTCACGATTTACGTGATAGTTTGCTTAGTAAATTCGACGTATGGTCGCGGATTCATCGCCGTCCACGATGATGAAATCGCTGCGGAATCCAATGGCATAGATACCACTCGCACCAAGGTCATTGCCTTCGTGACAGGTGCTTTTTTTGCCGGTATTGCTGGTGGGCTATATGCTCATCATAAACAATTTCTATCACCCACAGGATTCGATTGGTTGAAATCAATTGATATAGTTGTGATGGTGATTCTAGGTGGAATGGGCCGCACTACGGGTGTTATCGCGGCGGCTATCCTGCTCACTTTGATGCCTGAAGTGCTGCGCGATTTTTCCGAATACCGGATGATCCTTTACGCCTTGCTAATCATTTTGCTGATGCTGCTTCGCCCTGCTGGGCTGTTTGCCTTCAACCGAAAAAAGAAACAACTTTCATGAAGGCACCCTTGTTAGAGCTTGCCGCAGCGACAATCAAATTTGGTGGACTTACCGCCGTCTCGGAATTGTCACTCGTCATCGGGGAAGGGGAGTTAGTAGGTCTGATAGGGCCAAATGGTGCAGGAAAAACCACGGCTTTTAATATGATCACCGGAGTCTATCAGCCTACATCAGGGCACATTCGCTTCGCTGGTCGAGATACACATCACATCAAGCCAAATCGTCTCGCAGGCATGGGGATAGCTCGCACGTTCCAGAATATTCGTCTATTCGCCAGCATGACGGTGCTCGATAACATCAGGGCTGCGGCGAGATTGCATAATGATCAAGGCTACTGGAGCGCACTCTGCCGTGGGAAAAGCTGGAAAGCCGCTGAAGCTGAAACTGAAAAAAATGCGCTAGAGTTATTAGAAATCTTTGATCTCACTGCCTATCATGATGATCTTGCCGTCTCGCTTCCCTATGGTGCCCAGCGCCGTCTTGAAATCGTCCGTGCGCTAGCCACTCGTCCCAAGTTATTACTTCTAGACGAACCTGCGGCTGGCATGAATCCATCAGAGAAAGAAGATCTGATGCGCCTTATTCAGTTTGTAAAAGAGCGCTACAGACTATCCGTCCTCCTAGTAGAACATGATATGAAAGTGGTCATGGGCATCTGCGAGCGCATCGCCGTTCTTGAGTATGGTATCAAGATCGCTGAAGGAACACCCAAGGAAATCCAATGTCACCCAAAAGTCATCGAAGCTTACCTTGGAGCCGCGGCTAAATAACTATATAACTCCTAATTACTCATCCGCTTGTTATCGATCCAAAATCTTAGCGTATCTTATGGTGCAATCAAAGCACTCCACGGGATTTCGCTTGAAGTGCCGCTTGGCAGTATTGTCACACTCATCGGAGCAAATGGCGCTGGTAAATCTACAGTGTTGCGAGCGATCTCTGGGATGGTGAAATCCAGCGGCGCAATCCTTTACGAAGGCAATGAACTTACGAATCTCCCGCCTCATAAAATCGTCAAGGCGGGCCTCTGTCATGTTCCTGAGGGACGCATGGTATTCGGAAATTTAACAGTGCGCGAAAATCTTAAAATAGGAGCCTATCTTCAGCGCGATAAAACATGGATCGCCGCGCAGATGGAGTATGTCTTTGGTCTCTTTCCCCGGCTCAAAGAGCGTGAAAGCCAATCTGCCGGGACGCTCTCGGGTGGGGAGCAACAAATGCTCGCAATCGGACGCGCACTTTTAAGCAAACCTCAGTTTTTAATGCTGGATGAACCGTCTCTCGGCATCGCGCCGCTGTTGGTGAAGAGTATTTTCGAGCGCATTGTAGAAATCAATCGTGAACAAGGCCTCACGATACTTCTAGTGGAGCAGAATGCGAATCTAGCACTTGAAGTGTCCAACTATGCCTACGTTTTAGAGACGGGTAAGATCTTGCTTGAAGGACCAGCCGCCGAGCTGAAAGCTGACCCTAAAGTGCAAGAGGCATACCTCGGGATTTAATTTAAGTGTGCGCCTTCGACGAGTGAGTGCGCCACCCCGGTAGTAGGAAAATTGAAACGCCCATACTGAGCAGGATTCCAATCACTGCAACGATCCCCAAGCTCACCAGCGCTTCGCTGGACGAGAAAATCAACGAACCAAAGCCGATCACATTTGAAGCACCACAGAACAATAACGCCTTGCCCGTGCCTTGCCAAAGTTCTTGGAAATTTCCTCCCGTCCGCCGCAAACTGAGTGTGACGTGGATGGCATAGTCGATACCGGTTCCGAGTAAAAGCGGTGTCGCCATTAGGTTCACGAAGTTCCATTTTAGTCCCGTGAGAGTCATTATTGCTAAGAGCACAAGGCTACACACTCCCATCGCAATCAGTGCCCGAAACACATCGCCCGCGCTGCGAAAAATTAACCACATCATGGCTACCAATAGGCCAAACATCGGAACGAGCATGTGAAGCATGTCCTTTTTCACCAAGCGAGTGATGGCGGGTTTAAATAAGTCCCACCCACTCAGCCAGATTCCGCCACCTGATAGCTCGCGGAAGCGTTCGTAGTCCTTTCCCGCAGGATCTTGATCAACAGCAGGAGTTATATTTCCTAACAGAGATCCACCACCTTTTTCTTCGCGTGATATAAAAAGTCGCATTACTTCTCTGGCACTTTCAGATTTCAGGAAAACTATATCTTGCTCCATTACTTGGCGAGTCATCGCCATCAATACCCCACGGCCTAAAATCAGCCCCTCTTCGCTGAAGCCGCTGGTATCCGCCTCTGCCAGCAAGCGTTCAGTTTGATTTGTGAGTTCATCAAGTATAGGTCTATTAGAAATTTGATGAGATTTATTGGGCCACCATTCGATCGGAAGTTGCTGATTTTCTAACAAACCAGATTTCTCCGCTCGGTCCAGGCGAGCGCTCGCCGCGGTGAGGAGTGAAAGCATCTCTGTGTCACTTTCCGCCTTGATCACAACACCCAGCGACTTCTCACCCCATGCGGGAAATGCCCTCTGCACGCGCTCGAAGCCGTCCATCGCAGCACTCTCGCGAGGCCACATGATTTTAGAATCGAACTCAGCCTTTGGAAGGCCAAATACTGTTAAAATCACCATTGCAATGCCGCACAGCGCCGCCGTGATCCACCATGCAGCGCACCTCTGGGGCAACACATTCCCTGATCCCGTGGCAGGTGCGCGATTCACCCCAAAGCGCACGACGAATGGCAGATAGACGAACAACATCAGCACGGCAGCGACAGACAACCCTATCCCCACAATCGTTCCCATCTGTGCCATGCCGGGCAGGCCACCCAGATTGAGCGCGAGGAAAACTCCCGTTGTAGTGATGGCTCCGAATAACACAGGAGGTCCGGAGGATTTCCTTAACTCGTGTTTTTGATGGCCGCTAAGTTTTGCCTCTTGGCAGATCACCAATCCATAGTCCACTGCTAAACCTATAAGAATTTCGATCGAACTCAGTGCCATGATGCTTAGCTCACCATAGAGCCACCCCGCGATGCCCAGTGCCACTGCAATCACAATCACTAATAGGCCCATTAGGCCTAGCAACAGACTGAAACGCCGCTGCATCCACCAAAAGAGAATCCCGATCAGTCCGAGAGTTATACTAATGGATCCACTTAGATCGCGCTCCATCGCGACGCCTATTTCCGATGAAAATGCAGGCTCACCAGTAAGGCGCACATGTAGACCTTTACCTTCTTCTTCTTGTTGCCAAGTGCGGATCGAGGCACGGATTTCATTTAACCACTGATCTGCACCTCGGTAGCCTTCGAGAGCGCGGGGTGCATTGAGGAAAACCAAATGTGAGCGGCCATCCGCGCTTTCAAATGCCTCGCCACCTTGGCCACCCGCCATGAGCTGAGTCACGGCGGGATGTTGGAGAAAGCCAAATGGATCGTGCGCTTGCATGACCATGGCTGTGCCTTCTAGCGCCGTGCCCACTGACTGTAGTGCGCTTGCCAACGTCTCTTTTGAATTTTCAGGTGCCAGCCTCGCGGCCTGTGCTGCCGTAGTAGCGGGATTTCCATTAAGCCAGAGATACGCTAACAACTCAGCGATGCCCTCTGGCTCTTGATTCCAGCGAGGCTTCCACCTCGCTTCTCGCGCCAGTCCCTTGATCTCAAGATGCTTAGCCAATGATTCTGCGGCAGCAGGCATCGCGCCTTCGTCTGCCTCACCGCCCTCGATGAGTAAGATCAATTCATCATCCCGCGAGAATGCTTCGTGAAATGCTTTTAGCCCCTTCACCTCTGGCAGATCTGCGGGTAGCATGGAAAGGATATCCGTATCAAACCGCAGCCTCGTGAGTCCAAACGTCGCGAGCAAAATCGCAATCACCAATATTAAAGGGGCACCGAACCTGCGGAACATGCTTGGAATCAATAGACAAACACTGCGAACGAAAATCCCAAAATTTTCAGTTCTAGGACCTTGCTGGACACTTCCTGTTTTACCATACTCACCCTGCAGCTAAATGAATTCAAATATGTTAGACCGCTCACCCTTGTGTGATTCTCACCGAGAGGAAGTGGCGAGCCTACTCACGCATGCGCTGGGAGTCTTGCTGAGCGTCATGGGCCTTGCTTTGATGCTCTGGATTTCAAATGGCGATACTTTGAAGATCCTTGCTTCGGCGGTCTTCGGCGTCTCGTTAGTTTTGCTCTATTCCTTATCGACGCTTTACCATTACTCTACATCGCCCCAGTCGAAGCATTTGTTTCAAAAGTTGGATCATGCTTGTATCTATATTTTGATCGCAGGATCTTACACCCCGGTGACATTGATCACCCTGCGCGGTGTGGTGGGTTGGTGGTTGTTTGGAATCGTCTGGGCGCTTGCCATCATCGGGGTGATGGTCAAGTTGCTTTCAAAAAGGAAAAAGCATCACTGGATTTCTACAACCCTCTATCTGGCCATGGGATGGTTGATTCTGTTTGCAATCAAGCCCTTGAATCAAGCGCTGCCAAGTGCGGGAGTATGGCTGCTGGTTGCAGGTGGGTTTAGCTATTCTTTTGGAATTGTTTTTTACGCGTGGAACAAGCTGCCCTACAATCATGCGATCTGGCATTTGTTTGTGTTGGGAGGGAGTATTTGCCATTTGCTGGCGGTGATGTTTTATGTACTGAGGTGATACAGATTCAAAGGGATAAAAGTTTTTTTTGCTCCCGAGATCGTATAGTTGAGGTAGATGGTGGTGGTGCAAGGCGAGGCACACGATTTTTGAAAAATTGGCTTGATATACATTTCCAATAATTGCACCATTGAGAAGCTCTAATTCATCATAGAGACAAAGCACTTAAAAACTCCAAAACTGCTATGAAAATCCAAATAAACAAATCCAAATTTCGTGTGGCATGTGCTGCTGCGTCAATACTCGCGCTAACTTACTCATCGGAAGCGGCCACAACAAGCTTTGCCTTCACTACAGATACCGCTTTCTCTTACACGGGAGCCGCCGTCATTGGTGAGGCAACTGATGTATGGGCACAATGGACGGTTGGGAACGCTGGCCCTACACCTATCGCAAACGGTATATCCGCTACTGTTTCTGGAGCCACCGACGAAATTTATTACGGTGGTGTCACTTTTGAAACTTACTCCGAGATTCTTCAACAATATATTTATTCGAGTTCGACCTTAACAATTGTTTTGTCAGGCCTAGATAGTTCGCTATTTTATAATGTTGTAGGCATTGCAAGTTTGGACGACTACTTTAATGCGGATATCAAAACGTTCGCTGCTGTGGGTTTCAATACCGTTTCGGGAACTCTCACAAACAACAGCAGTGCAACATCCTTTTCGTCTGGGGTGAACTTTGCGACTTTGTCTTCCGTTCAGCCAACCGCTACAGGAGTGATTACACTGACTGTAGCGACTGACGTAGGGATTAACGCACTCCAAATTGCAGCAGTTCCAGAACCGTCCGTGATAGTCATGCTTTCGTTCGTTGGTCTCGGTTGCTTGGCAAGACGCAAGCGTTGATGTTTGATCGGTTTCCCTTGCGGATGTCACAGTGAGGTGATCCATCCGCAAGCGTAATCATAGCGGGCGATGCTTTATCGCTCGCTCTTTGCTTGTGTGGGGAAGATAGACATCTTATCTCTACTCGCCACCTAGACCGTCTTACAACCATTTATAACCTCACCCTATGACCACGAGAACCCGTTTGCCCGCGATTTGTGCTGCTTTTGTTGCAGTCACTATGATTCACACACCTCTGCACTGCCCTGCCGAGGGAAGCAGTCCGCTGCCCTGCGATGCGGTGCGCATTTTCCCTCGGGCAGGTCACGCAGCCCGCATGATCGGAGGTGAGGTCCAAGGCTCAAATGAAAGCGCCACAGGTGGTTTTACGACGCTTACGAAGATCAAAGAATCACCAAAAGAAGGGGAGTGGACGCGAATCGTGCTGCCGCATGGCAAAGCTTACCGCTTTTTGCGTTACTTCGGGCCTGAAGGTTCTTTTACCAACATCGCCGAGATCGAATTCCAAAACAACGATCAAAAACTCGGAGGTAGACCCTACGGCACTTTTGGCTCGCGAGACGGAAGTGGCAATGATTTCACAAAAGGTTTCGATGGCGATACAACGACCTATTTCGATGCCGTGGCCGCCAATGCACAATATCTAGGAATTGATCTAGGCGGCGAAAAGGCAGCCGAGAACGCGATGCCCACAGCAAATAGCAGTGGCAATGGCTTACGTAGTTATCATATAGGAAACAGTCTGACTGATGGCATGGGCGAATACACCCAAAAACTCGCGGTGGCTGCTGGCTTTACCGATCATTTCATGGATCGCCAGACCATCCCGGGATCACCCCTCTATTTGAACTATCAGTCGGACGGCGGCTTCGGCACACCCTACCGCGAAGCATTTGTGAAACTTGCGCCTTTGTCTGAACTGGTGATGCAAACATTCATCAGCAATGGCGACTCGGACTCACCTGAATTTTCACTTAAATTCTATGACGATGCACGGGTCAATAGCCCAAACATCCGCCCATGGATCTACGGCCAGTGGGAAGATATAGGAATCAATAAGACTAATCCCAGCTCGCCATTGTGGGAAGCGCGCAACCGCGCACTGATGCGGATCTACATGGCGCATTCACTCAATTTCAATGCTCTGACCAAGGACAGGAAATCTGAGGTCATTGCGGGCGGTCTCGCATTGATCAATCTGAAAAAAGCTTTCGATGAGCAGAGGATTCCTGACCTCACTGATTTCTTTGCCACTAATTATGCGGATGATTTGCATCTGACGGAGAACGGGCGGCAGTTCATCGGAATGGTGATTTTTGCGACGCTTTATGACAAAAGCCCAGTCGGTTTGCCGATTGTCAGTATCAATGAAAATGGCCCGACGTTATCACCAGCTCAGAACAAGGTTTACCAACAGGTCGCTTGGGAAACGGTGCAAAGTTTTCGTAAAGATCGCGGTGCAAGCCTTGCTTTTGATGTGCCAGGTGAAATTGATGCGCGCACCTTCGTGAGCTGCAACATTCCAATTCGTGGTTCGCGCTTGGGTGACATTGATGCAAACCGCAGTTTCCTCTATCTCATCAATGCTGAAAAGGCAGGAAAATACGACTTCAAAGCCAGCGCGGTCACGGATAAAAGTGAAATGAAGCTCGATGTTTTCGTGAACCATCAATCGATAGGTAGTGTAAAGGTAAACCCGAAGGGTAATTCATTTGCAGCAGATACTTCAGTGATATCTGTTGATCTAACTGCGGGTGTGAATTTATTACGGATTCTAGTGCCTGTGAACCGCTCTTACGATTTAAACAGCCTCACGGTTAGTTTGCCTAACATTGCGTTGAAAAATACGATGCCATTGCTGGACCTTAGCGTGTGGCAATACGATGCCAAAGCAGGCGAGACCATCACCACGAACTTCAGAGTATTTGATGCGGAAACACCTGCCGCCAAGCTGCTTGTGAAGTTGTCTTCTGATAACTCTGCGTTGATTCCAGATTCTGCGATGAAAACAGAAAGTGGCGAATATAAAGGCGAGTATGGCGAAATGTATGATAGGCGCCTAAGCATAACTCCTGCTGTGGGACAAAGTGGCGAAGCAAACATCACTGTGACCCTGAGCGATGCCGATGGAAGCGAGCGCGAGCAGACCTTTAAAGTGAAGGTGAAATAAGGCGACGCTCAGCTTTTAGAAAAGCACTGAGACTTTGGAAGGTGTAGCTTTGCTCTGGCGTATGAAAAAGGTGTTTAAACTAATTACGTTTGCGCTCGCCATAGCCGCTTCACATCTAGCCGCGCAGGTGGCGGACGAACCCCCGCGCATCATTTTCGATACGGACATGGGTGGCGACTGCGATGATGTGGGCGCACTCTTCATGCTCCACGGAGCGATAGAGCGCCGCGAAGCACATTTACTTGCGACCATGGGTTGCACCTCGTCCGAGGCGATTGTGCCATGCATTGATGCGATTAACACATGGTTCGGTCGCCCGGAAATTCCGGTGGGCACCCTTAAGGATGCGGGCTTCTTGCCATCTGTTGGCTATCCGGGCGAATTGATTAAACACTTCCCTCACCGCTTTCCTACAAGTGCCGCATACCCGGATGCTGTTGTGCTATACCGTCAAATTCTCGCGCGAGAACCGGATCACAGCGTGCGAGTGGTGGCGGTCGGCCCACTGCGTAATCTCGCTAATTTACTCAAGTCTGCTGCCGATGATATCAGCCCATTGGACGGCACTGCATTAGTCGCGAAGAAGGTAAAGCAGCTAGATGTGATGGGTGGAAATTACCCCTCTCGATCAAGCGGTAAGGATGCAGAATGGAACTTCAAACAAGATCCCGCCGCTGCGGCCTTTGTCTGCAAGGTATGGCCAACACCCATCCTTTTCAATGGCGAAGGTGGTTCAACGAATTCCGGGCGCCGCGTCACCTATGAAATGCCCGAGCATAACCCGCTGACGATGGCCTATGCGAATTACCCCGGCACCGGATTTGCCGGCGACCGGTTGAGTTGGGACCCTATTTCCTGCCTCGTCGCGGTGAGAGGTGCCGCGCCATGGTATGAAATCGTCAGCGGTGGCAGCAATTCCGTTGATCCCATCACAGGCGTAAACACGTGGCTGCCGGGGCAGGGTCAGGCCCATTCCTACCTCGTTTTAAAAGCTGCGAAACCAATAATTGAAGTCGCGCTTGAGGATCTGATGGTCGCTGGCAGAGGGCAGCCTAGAGATTTGAACTTTGATAGTGCCTATTACGCCCGAGATGGAATGTGCCAGATTTCCAGCCAAGGAGCGGCAGATGCTTCCACTGCCGCTGCGAAGGCGTTTGATCGTGATGATCAGAGCACATGGCTAGACAAGGCAGATACGAGCTGGATCCAGTGCCAATCCGTGGATGGAAGGAAATCTCTTGTGACATCATACACGTTGCTCTGCCCTCAGGTGGAGCGCCAGCCGCGAACTCTTGAATTGGCTGGCTCCAATGACGATGGCAGGACTTGGATATTGCTTGATCGGCAGGAAGCGCCCGGATTCACCAAGCAGCTAACACTCCGCGAGTTCACCATCGCCAAGCCCGCCAAGTGGAATATTTATCGACTCCGAGTGGCGGCTGCGGATGATAGTGAGGGCGTGTGTATTGCCACTTTAAAGTTAAACCAATCAATCCGCTGTCTCCGAGACATAGCTATATCTCGCGTAACTCTCGATAACTCTACACTTGAGGTATCTGTCCATGGCCGGGCTACGCTGCATGCAACATCGTTGCCCGCTGATTCTTTTGCGCGGCAAGTTACATGGGCTAGTAGTGATCTGTCCGTTGTTACGGTTAGAAGCATTGGAGAGCAGACCGGAATGATTGTGGGGAAAAAACCTGGCACGAGCACCGTCACAGCGAGTATCGGTGAGGTAGTGAGCACTTGTGAAGTGACAGTCACTCCAACGTCTCTTCCGGCAGAATGGAGCTATCACGAAATGGGCGCGCCACCGTTACCTGGCGCAGTCTCGGCGCAAAATGGGCGTTTCACACTTACCGGATGCGGCCATTCCATGACTTCTTGGTGGCAACGAGTGAAGGACCAAGGTGTGTTTGTGAGTCGGTCACTTGCAGGTGCAGAGGAGATCTCTGCCTGCCTCACCAGCCTTGGCCCGAACGTAGGTGGGCCAGCGTTTCAGTGGGATCACAGACCTCCTACGGCCGCCGGACTGATGATTCGGGAGTCTCTCTCGGAAGCATCCAGCCGCTATTTTATTGTCCAAGCAGAGGCTTCTGGAAACTTAGTTTGTCGCTGGCGAGACAAGAGCGGGGATGTGGATGATAACCAACGAAAGGAGCTAGGCAAGATAACCTTGCCGCTATATCTGAGGATTACCTGTAATAACGAAAAAGTTCAGATCTACAGCTCGCAAAACGGCACCGCATGGGGCGATCCGCTGTGGTCACATCAGGCTCTATTCCGTCCGCAAAGTAGGCTGGGCATGTTTGTTTGTTCTGGAAACACGTTCGCCTCCTCGACCGCTGTTTTTGATTCTGTGAGGACGGCAAAGTGATTTTCTCGTTTGTTGTGCTGCGGCACGGAGAGCCACACTCTTACCACGCATTTGATTCACGCTTCATTGGTTACTGTCATCTGCGAAGCTGAATAAGGCCCCGTCACGGCTCCGGCACTACCGGGGAGCTACGCCACACTTCATTTCTACTTTTTTAAACCATCCTTCTTCATGGCCTCTAGCCGCTCATTCCAATTAGTAAGTTCCTCCATTTTACCGCGGTTGGAAGTGATAATTTCTAGGTTAGGGAGGATGGCTTTGAGTTTCGCGAGATCCTCATCTGTGTAGATACTCCACTCTAGACTTACTTTTTTTAGCCCCTTGAGTGCGGTGAGATGGGATAGTCCGTTTTCAAAAGGTAAGACCATGTCGCTTAGGGTAAGGTCATTTAGGTTTGCCAGCGGCGCGAGCAAGGCAATGTCCTGAGCGACAAAGCGCGCTGGTTGGAAATGTGGATTGAATGCAAATTTTTCGAGCAACGGATTTTTCTTCACTAGCACCGGTAGTGACGCCCGCGTGTTCATGGTATGAAAAACCGCAATCTCGCGCAAATGCGGCATTTCGGCGAAATATCTGACGCTTGCATCATCAATGCTCCCCATCCCACCGAACTCGACGGATTTAAAATTAGGGTTGTCTTTCAGTGCCAGTAACCCTTTTCCGGTAAATTCTTTGCAGCCGTGATGTAGGCCTAAATGTCGAAACTTGGGTAAGCTCGCGAGCACTTTGGAGCCATCATCAGTGACCATGGAGCTATTGATGAAAAGAGTCTCGAGCGCTGGGACTGCTTTGATCATTTTGGCAAACACGGCATCATTGACTCCTTCGCCGGTGCCCGAGAGTTCGCGCACATCACCGAGCGCGGCGATGTGGGCGATGCTTGCATCATTGATCACTTTCACCGTTCCGAAATCAACTTTGAAGCCCCCGTCATTTCCATTGTGGACTTGGTAGCCGGCCGCCCGCAGAGCATCTGCATGGGGCGAGGATACCTCAGCGCACACGAGTTGACTGGCGCAAAGAAGCGCTGCGAATGACGCAGCTTGATAGTAGTGAGTTTTCATAAGTACGATCAGACGAGGTCTTGGATAATGCCGGTTGCTTGGTTGCCAAGAAAACTTTCCGGCAAAGGCATGCCCACTTTTTGGACCACGGTTTTCCAGACGTTCGCGAGCGGGACGTCCTTCTGCACAAGGTGGCCTTGATGCTTGATGCCGAGGGCGGAACCGCCACACAGGATCAATGGTAGCAGAGTGGAATCGTGCGCTCCAAGGCCGCCGTTTGTGGTGGCCCAAGCCGCCATTGTATTATCAAGCAAAGTCCCAGAACCCTCTTTGACGCTCTTCAGGCGACCGAGGAAATACGCCCACTCTTCCATGTAGAGGCCATCTAGCTCGCTCCAGAAAGCGATCTTTT
>JAYULG010000102.1:0-1271 GCA_043763755.1 Akkermansiaceae bacterium
GTCGCCAGATGCCCCCGTGGACCCCGCGCTCGATGCCAAGCGCAAAGAGCAAGAGGCACTTGCCATTGAAAATAAACTCGAAGCCGAGCGCCTATTACAAGCCACCAACTCAATCCGCTCAGAAGTAGCCCGCCTCAAGCTGGAACGCGAGCTACTTACCGAGAAGCTCGCTCTCGATGCCGCAAAACGCCAAGCCTCCCTCCAAATCGAGCTCGCCAAAGTGAATGCGGAGAAGGAAATCCTCACCGAGCAAGGTGAGCTTTCAAAAGCCCGTGCTGAGAAACTCGGCAATGACCTCAAGTCCCTCCAAACTCAAGCGGCCCTCGAAGTTTCCCAACTTCAAAACGACATCGCTGAAATCGAGATCACCAACAAACGCGCCACTTATGCGGATGCAAAGCCCGTTTACCTTGCGAATCCACTGAAAGAGGACGGCACCGTCGTTATTTCAGATCGGCGCATTCCGCTCAATGGCCTGATCACGCCGGACACTGCGGACTTCGTCACCAGCCGCATTCAATACTGGAACAATAAAGATCGCGCACTGCCCATTTTCATCGTCATTGATGCCAGCCCCGGCGGCTCGGTGATGGCTGGCTACCGCATCCTCAAAGCCATGGAATCCAGTGATGCCCCCGTCCACGTCGTCGTGAAATCCTTTGCCGCCTCCATGGCCGCAGCCCTCACCACCCTTGCCGAAGAATCCTACGCTTACCCGAATGCCGTGATCCTCCACCACCAGATTAGCGCCATGGTCATGGGACAGCTCAACCTCACTGAGCAACGCGAAATCCACGAAGAAAGCCAGCGCTGGTGGACTCGCCTCGCACAGCCTATCGCCCAGAAAATGGGAATCACCACAGATGAACTTATCAAAAGAATGTATGCTCGCTCCTCCAGCGGCGATTGGAGCGAATTCGGCGAGGAAGCGAAACAACTCAAGTGGGTCAACCACATCGTCACCGGCATCGATGAAACCTCTGTCGTGAAAGACCCAGATTCCATTGAAACTCCCGCCCGGCCCACTCCAGCGGCTACCATACTCACCGAGCAACTCGATGAGTCTGGCAAACCCTTTGTTTTCCTCCCCCACCTGAATCCAAAGGACGTTTATTTTATCTATAATCCAGACCGCTATTATCGCAGCCGCTAGACCACCGGCTCCAAACGGATCATGTTAGAAGACGATTTCACCTACGTGATCCGCAAAGCCTTAAAGGGCCTAGCTCTATCACCCAGCGAAGCTGCCGCGCAGGCTGGGCTATCTGAAA
>JAYULG010000103.1:0-1270 GCA_043763755.1 Akkermansiaceae bacterium
CTGCTTGGGCTTTGAATTCTGCGGTGTAGCGTTGACGTGGTTTGGTATTCATCTGGAGTGATTGTAGAGGTAGGTGGTCCAGAAATCTAGCGCACCTCAAAGATTCACACTTCTAGGCAGAGCTTCGAGTTGTGCGAGGTGGCGGTTCTGCTAAGCTCCGTAGCAGATATGATCACCCATCCTCTCGTTGAAGCACCTCCCACAGGTGTAGTCTTCGTCGCCCGAGGTGTGCGGAAGGTCTATCATCTAGGCGAGAGCGATGTGGTCGCGTTGCACGGCGTGGACATTGAGCTCAATGCAGGGGAATTGGTTTGTCTGTTAGGTGCATCGGGCAGCGGTAAATCCACGCTGCTCAATATTCTCGGTGGGCTAGATGTGCCGACATCAGGTAAACTCATATATAAAGGCTGGCCGCTCAATGGTGCCGAGGAAAAAACGCTCACGCTCTTCCGGCGGAATTGCGTAGGCTTTGTTTTCCAATTTTACAATCTCATCCCAAGTTTGACTGCCCGCGAGAATGTGGCGTTGATCACAGATATTTCACGCGATCCCATGAAGCCAGAGGAAGCCCTCGAGATGGTGGGCCTCACCGCACGGATGGATCATTTCCCATCGCAGCTTTCCGGTGGTGAGCAACAACGCGTTGCCATAGCCCGTGCCATCGCAAAGCGGCCCGAAGTTCTGCTTTGTGATGAACCAACAGGAGCGCTCGATGTCACCACTGGCATCACCGTGCTAGAGGCAGTGGAGCGGATCAATCGCGAACTCGGCACCCTCACAGTCATCATCACTCACAATGCGATCATGGCGGAGATGGCGGACCGAGTCTTGCATTTATCCGATGGGAAAATTATTAACTCTTACCGCAATGAAACCCGTCTACCTGCCTCTAGCCTGAAGTGGTGAAATCGGGTTTGGCCTTCACAGCACATCCTCCCATTGCCTCTATCTACGTGTTCGCATCTACAGAAATCAAAAGAAAATGTTGTTAGTTAATCCACGAGATACGAGATTTATTCAGTCGAAAGCTATTAGACCGTATAGTAAACTAATCTGATCCTTCTAACTTCGACTGATCTATTTGTGACTGGATCTTATTTATTAACTCTGAATCATCAATAAAGGGAACCCACTGCTGGGCGATTTCTACGTCACCACTTTTGATTGCCGCTTCCGCGTATGCTGAAGCGATATATTGCTGTTTACTTCTAGGTAATGAAGGCCAGTGTGTTTTATGCCATGCCGCCGCCTTAGCAGGGTCCTTCTCACT
>JAYULG010000104.1:0-4418 GCA_043763755.1 Akkermansiaceae bacterium
CGTCCGATTTCAAAACCAGATTAATGAGGGAAGTGCCGGCCTGTGGCGCATTGGCATAGGTAACGTCAAATGAGGCGGCGGACGCTGGGGATAGCCCGCTGCGGCGGAGTGTACCGTCTGAATTGTCTCGCCAGCCAGTGGCGATGAGTTGGCTGATTGCAAGACCGGATGGAAGCGCTAGGCGGACGTTGACATTGTCTGCCTCGGCGGCAGAGGTATTGGTCACGGTGAAGCGGCAAGTAAAGCTTTCACCCGTTCTGATCGTGGGATCCGTGACTTCGCTTGTGATTGAAAATGATACTGCGGGGGGATCGATCTTACGCAGACGGAGGCTAGAGCTTTCCATGAGGGAGTTGATGGCGGTGGCATAATGAGGGACCAAGGTGTCGTAGGTGGTGATTGCGCCAAACGCACTCAATACTGCGGTGTGGGTGCCAACGAGTGCGGCTTTTCCATTTCTAACAGCCAGCGATGGGCTGCCGGAGTCGCCAACTTCTGCATGGGCATCGTCCACTGATCCTGCGGCGGATGTGTAGCTGAAAGTGAAAGCGCGTGTCTGAATGCCTGCTGCGCCAGTGATGGGATCACCACCGAAATCGCTGACGCTGCCGATGACTCCTTTTCCGCCACGGGCGGCCTGGCCTGCGACGATGATGGCTTGGCCGACGAAGGCGGATTCAGTGGCAAGGTTCAAGTAGGGCAGCGGTAGGACGGCGGCAGTGGTGGGAATTTCTGCCGTGAACTCACCGAGGAAAAGATCACTGGCCGACCCATTTGCGTTTGGCGGGGCGATGATGGTGGCAACCGTGAGGGTGTGCAAAAGGTTGTCGGTCCCAAGGAAGCGCACACTCGAGCCGATCGCGGGACGGAAGTGGTTTGCGCCCACGAAGTGACGTGGCGAGACGAGGGTGAGTTGCTTGGTGGGATCTTGCACACTCCAGCCGATGCCCGAGAGATCAAGGCGGGTGGCCGGATTTCCTGTGGGATTGAGAAAGCTGGGATTTACTTGAGGAGCGGCTGGGAAGCCCGTCATGCGCAGGTGCGAGCCAGGGCTAAAGGTTCTCAGCACCAGTGCATTTACTTCGATGCATGCGAGGAAAAACAGCGCGAGGCATGAAAAGGTAGGAAACGAAATACGTCGTGGCATGCTTGGGTGATAGGCTATCAATAAGGAAAATCAAATAATTTAGGTTTAGCGACTTATGCGGAAATTAAAGATTAAAGATTCCACCTGTCGCCTAATAAACAGTGCATGCCGAGAGATTCCTGCATCGACGTGGTTGCCAAGCTCTGGAAATTTCCTAAGCTCCGCCCAGAGATGACCGCACTCACTGACCTCCTCACCGCCGCTGCTAACGATGGAAAACTCCTCGACTCAACAATATCTAACATCACAACATTACTTGCCGGAACCACCAGTGAGATCGCTGCTCAGGCTGTGCAAGAACTCGCAAGCGCGGGACAATGGGAGGAACTCAATGATCGGTTTTTCAAAACGCTTGCCTTTGGCACAGGCGGCCTGCGTGGCCGCACAATTGGGCGCGTCGTGACACAGGCTGAGCAAGGTGCCGGTGGTCCCAATGGGCGGCCCGAGCATCCATGCGTCGGCACGGCGACTATGAATTTTTACAATCTCAGCCGTGCAGTCCGCGGCCTCATTGCATACGCGAAAAAGTTTGCTGGCCCGACGCGTAAGCCAGTGCTGGTCTTCGCCCACGACACGCGCCATTTTTCAAGAGACTTCGCCGAGTTTTGTGCGAAAACATGTGCGGATTTAGGCTGTGATGCCTACCTGCTCGATGGTCCACGCGCTACGCCTGAGCTCTCCTTTGCAGTGCGTGAGCTGCGGGCTGATGGTGGTGTCGTCCTCACCGCTTCGCATAATCCGGCTCACGACAATGGCTTCAAAGCATACTTTAATGACGGTGCGCAGATTGTAGAACCTCATGCCACTGCGATCATTGATGAAGTAAATGCAATCACCAGTGAGCGTTACGAATCGGTGGCAGAACCGCAGCGAGGCACCGTAACTATTCTTGGAGCGCAGATGGATGCCATTTATATTGAGCGGCTTAAAACCCTCCTTCTCCAGCCATCACTTCTAACAAATGCGGCTACAAAAATCGTTTTTACCAATCTCCACGGCACCGGTGGCCACATCAATGTTCCCATGCTCAGAAGCCTCGGGTTTGAAGTTATCACGGTGCCCGAGCAAGACATTCAAGATGGGCGTTTCCCCACCGTGGAATCCCCCAATCCCGAGAATGGGCCTGCACTCCAGATGGGGATCGATCTAGCTGAAAAATCAAACGCGGAAATCGTCATCGGCACTGACCCCGATGCAGACCGTATGGGCGTAGCGGTGCGGGATGCTGCCGGAAAAATGGTGCTCCTCACTGGCAATCAAATTGGCTCACTGATGGCGTGGTATCGTCTTAAAACATGCTTCGAACTCGGCTGGCTCACCCACGCAAATCGCAACCGCGCCGTGCTCGTGAAAACCTTCGTCACCACGGAGCTTCAGCACGCCATTGCTGATGGTTTCGGAGTGGGAGTGGTCGATACACTCACTGGCTTCAAATACATAGCAGGTAAGCTCCGCAAATATGAAGAAGCCATTCCTGCCGATAAAAAAGGTGACTACCGCGCTCTCACCGAAGCACAGACGCGCGCACTGCGGCTTGAATACTCGAGGTTTTTCGTGTTCGGTGGGGAGGAAAGCTACGGCTATCTCGGCTCTGATGCCATTCGGGATAAAGATGCAAATGGGGCCACACTTATGTTTGCCGAAGTTGCTGCTTATGCTAAATCTGTCGGTAAAACCCTTACGGATCTGCTGGACGACATTTACTCAGAATACGGTTACTACTTAGAAATCGGCAAATCCCTCGTCATGGAAGGGGCCGATGGTGCTGCGAAAATCCAAGCTCTGGCCAATTCATACGCAGACCACCCACTTACCATCGTCGATGGCTCCGCCGTAGCCCGAATCCGAGACTTCGCAAAACAAGACCTCTTTGATCAAGAGGGCGATCTTTTACCCAAGGAAAAAATGCTGTTTGTTGATCTAGAGGATGGCCGGTCCTTCGCGGTCCGCCCATCCGGCACCGAGCCGAAAATAAAGTATTATCTTTTTGGGAAGCACGCTCCGGGCGGTGATCTAGATAGTAATAAATGTATAGTGAAATCCGGTCTCACCAATCTATGGGCGTGGATCGAAGCGGATGCTGCAAAACGTTGAAACATACATTAATCGTTTCAGTCCGACTGAAGATTGACCTTAAGCTCAAACAAATCTCGCCTGCGGTCCATCAGAGGTGTCACTGATCCTGCCTCGCGAGAACGATAAAGATCTGTGATATCTAGATCCGTCACTAACATGGTCTCCACGTTAGGATCCGCTTCTGCTTGGATGCCATCGCGGGCAAACTCGAAGTCCGATGGAGTGAACACTGCCGCTCTACCATAATGAATATCCATTGCTGGCACATCGGGTAAATTGCCTACCACTCCAGTCGTGACTACGTAGATTTGATTTTCGATGGCTCGTGCAGCAGCGCACTTTGTCACTCGCAAATAACCTTGGCGGTTATCAGTGCAATACGGCACGAAAAGAAGCTCTACTCCCTGCTCAGCAAGGTATCTGGCAGCTTCTGGGAACTCTACGTCATAACAAATCAAGATCCCCACCTTGGCCTTGGGAGTTTGTATGACTAATAACTTGTTTCCCCCGGTGATTCCCCACCAAGTTGTCTCACTGGGCGTGATGTGCAGCTTGGGTTGTGATACATAGGAACCATCTGGCCGGAATAGCATCGCTTCATTTTGTAAACGCCCATCGTCTTGCAAAACAGGGTGCGATCCTGCAATCAAATGCAAGCCTTGCTCTCGCGCTAAGGTGGACATCAATTCGCGGAACTTTGGTGCAATCGCCGCCAATTGCCGTATTCCATCTCGCGAGCTGAAAGGTTCCATTGCAGAAAGTAATTGCACCGAGAAAAACTCGGGAAACAACACATAGTCGGCGCCATAGTCTTCCCCCGCAGTTTCTACAAAATATCGCACCTGTGCTGCAAATTCATCGAAGTCTTTGATCTTCCGCATTTGATACTGCACACATGCCACTCGCACTTTGCGGTCTTCTCCTTCTGTCCTTACATAGTCCGGGTTCAGCCACTCGATGAGCGTCGCGTAATTTCGGCTCCGTGGATCACGAATATAGTTAGGCATCACGTCCCGCACCACGAAGCCCTCGCGCAATTGGAAACCCATCACCGGGTCTTTCACTAGCCCATCTTGGACGGCATATACATACTCTTCCGGCGTGTATTGGCTGCTATAGACATCATAGTTCCACAAGCGCCCACCAGCCAAGATGCGGCGTAGGTTCAATCTTTTACATAGTTCCCGCCTTAGTG
>JAYULG010000105.1:0-4411 GCA_043763755.1 Akkermansiaceae bacterium
GGCCGCGCGGGTGCTGCAGGTGAAGTGGCAAGGCGGATCGTAGGTGCTGGACTTCCGGCTGGAGGCGGGCCGGCGGTGCGCAGAGCGATCGTCGGCGCAGGAGTAGGCGGGCGTGTAGGAGTAGGAGGCGCAGTTTTCAGCGGAACTGTAGGAGCAGCGATGACGGGTGGTCCGCCGGGAATGGGCGGCCTCACTGGTGCTGCCATCGGAATGGTCGCAGAGGGAACGGCAGGCGGTGCATCCGCAGCTTTGAGAGTCACACGCACAGTCTCTTTTTTCAAAGGGACGCTGGACGTTTGTTTGGAAGGAAGTGGCAGTTGATTATCGTTATCGCTCATTCGCTCGCGGGTTTTTAGTTGCTAGGGTGCAAAGTAAGGCGACTTGCCCGACGGCTGTCAAACCCCCAACAGCGGAATTTCAAAAATTTTTACTGCTTCATGCGCCATGGCTACTCATGCACACCTCGCAGGATGCGGATCTCGCGGAGGGCGCAGCATAAACTCTGGCGAGTCATCAGTTTTTTGATGCTCTTTTGCACCGTCCGTGTTTCCTATCGGGCCGAGCAATATGTCCGCAGAAAAGACCGCCATTTCCCCCACCCGCGCTGCCGATTTCCCTGAGTGGTATCAGCAAGTGATCAAAGCCGCCGATCTCGCAGAGAACTCGGAAACCCGCGGCTGCATGGTCATCAAGCCGTGGGGCTACGGAATTTGGGAACTCATCCAGCAACAACTGGACCGCCGATTCAAAGCAACAGGCCACCAGAATGCGTATTTCCCGCTGCTTATTCCCTTATCCTATCTAGAAAAAGAAGCTGAGCACGCAGAAGGATTTGCCACCGAGTGCGCAGTGGTGACTCACCATCGCCTGGAGGTGGTGAAGGATCCCGTCACTGGCAAAAGCAAAATGATTCCAGCGGGCGAATTGGCAGAACCCTATGTCATTCGGCCCACCTCGGAAACGATCATCGGTGCAGCCTTCGCACGCTGGATCGAATCGTATCGAGATCTTCCTTTGCTCATCAATCAATGGGCAAACGTAATGCGTTGGGAAATGCGCCCCCGCCTTTTCCTCCGCACGGCAGAATTTCTCTGGCAAGAAGGCCACACCGCCCACGAGACGCGGGAAGAAGCCATCACGGAAACACGGATGATCCATGGCCAATACGAGGAATTTCTCCGCGATCACCTTGCGATCCCGGTCATCCCCGGTGAGAAATCTGAAAATGAGCGGTTCCCCGGAGCGGAGATGACCTTCACCATTGAAGCGATGGTCCAAGACCGCAAAGCCATCCAAGCTGGCACTTCTCACTATCTAGGCCAAAATTTCTCTAGGGCGCAAAACATTTCATTCACCAGTCGCGATGGCACGGTGCAACATGCACACACCACCTCGTGGGGAGTTTCTACTCGGCTCATTGGCACGCTAATCATGGCGCATTCTGATGATGATGGACTTGTTTTGCCGCCGCGAGTGGCCACCCAGCAGATCGTGATCATGCCCATCACGCCCAAGGAAGATAGCAAGCAAGCAGTGCTGGATGCCTGCCAAGCGCTGGCGGCCATGCTGCGCAATCAGTCATTCCATGGCGACCCACTTCGCGTCCACGTCGATACCCGCGATCTCTCCGGAGGAGTGAAAAAGTGGGAATGGGTGAAAAAAGGCGTGCCCATCCGGATCGAGATCGGCCCTCGCGATATCGAGACGCGCAAAGTCTGCGTCCAACGCCGCGATCAGCCAGTTTCAGAAAAGCAATTCGGCGATAAAGAAGAATTCATTCGTGATGCATCCCACATCCTTGCTGAGATTCACGATTCCTTGCTCACGCGGGCCACTGCATTCCGCGATGCAAATATCATACCGTGTGCCGATCTCGCCGCATTTCACGCGCATTGGTCTGCAGAAAACCCCGGCTGGCTTTGCACCCCATGGGCCGGCACTCCTGCACAGGAAGAGCAACTTTCCAAACAGCATAAGATTACCATCCGCTGTCTGCCCATCGAAGGGGTGCCACTTCCGGATGTCTCTGCGACGTGTTTTCTAACAGGTGAAAATACCGCCGTCCGCGCCATCTGGGGCCGCAGCTATTGATTTACGCAGGCAGGCCGCGTAGGTTCCCGTTTCCGTGAAAAGCCTCTACTCGTGCATACTGCTCCTTTTTTCCCTGGCCCACGCACAGCCGGTGGAAAAAGTAAGTGGCTTGGGCAGGCCCGCCTTAATAAACACCCACCAGCTTGCAGATTTTGAAACACTGCCTGCGGATCGCAAGCGTTTGCTGGAGCTGGCCATCACAGTTGCAAAAGATTCCCCATGGCTGCCATATCTCTTCGGTGGCTCGTCTCCGGCGGACGGTGGCTTCGATTGCTCCGGAGCCATGCACTTTGTGCTGACCAAAGCAGGACTCAGCCCACCGCGCACCTCTGCAGAGCAATATCTGTGGCTGCAACGCCAACAACGCATCACAGAAACTCCGCCAAACCTAACGGATCCCAACGATCCCATCATGCAAAAGCTCCGCCCGGGCGATCTCCTTTTCTGGGGCAATACTTACATGCCTACGGATGGCAGAACCGTGAAAGTCACCCACGTCGCCATTTACCTTGGTAAGGAAAAATCTGACGGACTCGCCGTGATGATCAATGCCACCGATGGCCGCGCATACCGGGGGAAAAAAGCCAATGGCTACGGAGTTTACGACTTCCGCCTGCCCAAGCCCGGGTCCAAAGCCATTTTCATGGGCTACGGCACTCCCCCCGGAATCGCCCCTTGATCGCGCAATGCGTGAAAATTTCCTGTTCATTGCCGGCTGTAAAAACTACCCGCTCAAGCATGCCCAAAGAAACAAATCTACTGCTTCTCGCCTTTGCTAGCTCAGGCGATGCCTTTGGTTTTTCAAAACGTGAGATCGTCTGCAATGCAGATGATACTCCGCTGAGCATTGTGCAGAAAATCGCGCCACACATCGATAAGGAGTTCTTGCGAGTGGCGCTCGATGGCCAGTTTGTGCAATGGGATACCGCAGTAGAAAATGCCCGCGAACTCGCTTTCCTACCACCTGTTTCCGGCGGCTGATATTATGAAAATAGAAATCGCATTCACGGACAGCCCCATCGTGATCCATCCACAAACATTGCCCTCCAAAGAAATCGGGGCGGTAGTCGAATTCCACGGCATCGTTCGCGAAATGGAGGGTGCAAATGCCCTGACCGGATTGTTTTATGAAGCCTATGAATCGATGACTAGAGTGTTGTTAGAAAAGCATTTCGTTGAACTCGGCGCACTTTATCCCTGTGCATCCGTCCAATTCATACACCGCACCGGATGGGTGCCCGTAGGAGAAGCATCGCTCTACATCCGCGTGGAAAGTGCCCACCGAGCAGAAGCCCTACGATTTCTAGCAGACTCGATTGATCGTCTCAAGCAAGACGTGCCGATCTGGAAACGCATGTAGGGTTGGAAACACATCAATGTGCGGGTGTGCTCCGGAAAAGAAACCTATTCACCGCACGGACTACGTTAAAAATATTGAAGTTGCGGGGAATAAGTCCACTTATCCCCGCAGCTATAGCGGAGTTTATGCAGTATATTCATGAAATTTCAGATTGGCCCGAGTTCACGTGGGACGAGAAAACGATCTCACCTCTGCTAGCTGATGTACGCCACAAGCAAGGCAGAGTCCTCGGACGTATGGAGGGACTTGGAATGCATTTGAGAGCGGAAGCAACCCTGTCACACTTACTGCGGATATAGTGAATTCCAGCGCAATTGAAGGCGATTTTCTCGACCCAGACCAAGTGCGCTCATCGATTGCCCGCAGACTCGGACTTGAAATTGGTGGCCTAGTCGAGACCAACCGAGATGTGGAAAACATCGTTGAAATGATGCTCAATGCAACACAACGGTATTCCGAAGTTTTAACCTCTGAGCGTTTGTTTGGGTGGCACTCTGCTCTATTTACGTCTGAAAGGAGCGGAATGCTCAAGATCAACGTCGGTACTTGGCAAGCTTCGGAAACCGACCCAATGCAGGTGGTCTCAGGCCCTATTGGCAGACAAAAAATTCATTTTGAAGCGCCGTCTGCCGCGAATCTACAGTTCGAAATGAGTCGATCTTTAGATTGGATAGAATCAAACCAAAATCTTGATCCCGTTCTGAAGGCTGGAATCGCCCATCTTTGGTTTGTAACCGTCCACCCATTTGAAGATGGAAATGGTCGTGTCGGACGCGCGATTATCGATCTTCTACTCTCGCGGGCAGAAAATTCTTCTGATCGTTACTACAGCATGTCTTCGCAGATCGAAGCAGAGAGGAAAGACTACTACCTCCACCTTGAGCACTGCCAACGCGGCAGTTTGGATATTACCAGTGGTTAGAATGGTTTTTGCAATGTCTAGGCCGTGCACTTGCCAAG
>JAYULG010000106.1:0-16721 GCA_043763755.1 Akkermansiaceae bacterium
CGCTCATTGAAAAACTCCCGCACCTCCGCCACCACATTCTCATAGCGTGGAGCGGTCTGCATGGACTCCGGAGTCCCCTGCCGGTGCATCACCACCACCCCGCAGCCGCTGGTGGCACAGACTTCAATCATCTGCGGATCTTCCATCAGGCCGCTCACATCATTGACCACATCGGCACCCGCAACGATGGCCTCACGAGCGACGGCAGCCTTCGTGGTATCGATGGAAATTACACCAGCCCACTCCCGCCTCAGCGCCGCGATGATGGGAGCCGTGCGCTGGATTTCTTCCTCCGCTGCCACCGCCAGCGCGCCAGGCCGCGTGGATTCCCCACCGATGTCAATGATCGCCGCCCCATCAGCGATCATCTCGCGCGCGTGCTCGAGTGCATGGCGAATTTCAAAATGCACACCACCGTCCGAAAATGAATCTGGTGTCACATTCAAGATCCCCATCACAAGCGCACGGCTGGTAAGATCGAGTGACGTCCTAGCTGTTTTCCAAATCATTGCATAAAATCGCAGCTTGCACCGCCGTTTGGGTGCTCCTAGGCTGCGCGGCATGAAGATTTTAGCAACTTGGAAAATTGCGTTTGCCGTTCTCAGCTTGATTTTTTCTCCTCTTTCATACGCTAACGAATTAGAGGCAGTGGATGGTCCAAACGTCCGCGTCCTGCGCCTAGAAGATGGCTCCCGCGCGGTCTTCGTGCGCAGCCCGAATGGCCGCGTTCTCACCAAAAAAACATTCTCCGCAAATGGTGTCGTGACCATGGTCACCATCTATAAAATGGACTCGGGCGGGAATCCTCTCGGCTGCAAAATTTTCGATGGCTCCAAGAACGAGCTCTTCAAAGTCAGCTACGGTTATCACAAAAACACCGGGCTGCTTGAACAAGAGCGCATGTTTGATTCAAGGGTTGTTAGAAAAGATCCGCGCACTGGCAATGAAATGCCCGTGCAGATCATCCGCTACCTCTATGATGGCGAAGGCAAACGCAGCGCACCGATGGTCTTCAATCTCTTACCCGGTAAAACGTTTGAACAAGTCTTCGGTGTGAAATCATCTGCGCTTGAGACAAATCCGTTCCGTGACGGGAAACCATGATTGCTTGTTAGCGTGCCTTCTCCGCAAACCACGCTTGCATTACTCCTCGGTGCCGCACTCGGTGCCGCTGGCATCATCCAAGGTCTGAACTGGAAGTCTGCCGCCGCCACCGGAGATCTCACTCAGCTCCGCAACCAACTGCGCATCGCTGCCGAGGAAAATGAAATGCTCAAGCGCGAGAATGAATCCCTCCGCTCGCTCGCCCAAGGAGGTGGAAATTTATCCATCCCAGCAGAACTTATCAGTCGCGTAGAAGACGACCTTGGCCTGCAATTTCGCACCACCCCTGCCGTCCAGCGGATTTCGGCAGAGGAACTCCGAGATCGCATCAGCGCGGAAATCGAGAGCCGCTTCGGCCCGCAAGGACTCCAAGATCGCCAAGAATCCTACTCATTCATCGGCCTACTTCGCCCAGATAATGATCTTCTCGCCCAGCTCACCGCAGCCGCGTCTCTGGGAAAATCTGTATGGTTCGATGGAGGCACTGGCGAGGGCTGGATGCTCGATAAAACCGATTTGAAAAACATCCCAGACCAAGCAGCACTCTGCGGTCTGCTGGCAAGGATACTTCAGCACCAACACTTTCCGCCTCCTGAAGATTATCCCGGAGACGATGCCGCACGTGCTCGCGAGGCACTGCACCAAGGTAGCGCGTCCGGCGTGCAAGCGCGGTTCATGGCTGAGATGGCCCGCACGATTGGCTTTATGCCGATGAAGCAAGATCTTGCAAGTGAGTATCTGTTAGCCGCTGTCTCACCATTCATCGTCGGCCTCACGAATTTTCCCAATCTTGAAGGAAAGGCGTATGCAGATTTTCTCTACCTCCGAGGGAACGATGCACTCCACGCGGCCCTGCGCCAGCCTCCAGTCACCACTCGCGCTGTGCTCCTTCCGGGTGAACTCTATTCCAAGCCACCTGCCATCACGCTCCCCACTCCGCCTGAAGAACCGTTCCTATCTGAGTCCGTCGGCATGCTTGGGCTACGACTTTGGTTAGAAGCCTTTGGCGATGTGGGGGTCGCAAATGAGATCGCAATGGCATGGAAAAATGACCGCTACCTACTTTTCCCCGATGGCGAGAGTGCCTCCGCCTTGATCTGGGAGATCGAACTGGAGTCTGCCAGCGCCGCAGACCAGCTCCAAGCCGTGGCCATCAATCTAACGGCCGCACTCGCTGGCCAACAAGCAGATGGAGCACTCGGGAAAATCATCCACTCATCGGCAGACCGATATTTAGTTGTCACTCGTCCCTCGCCTACCCGCATCCGTTTTCTCAATAGCGCCGTGGCTATCACCGCAGAACAACTCTCCAAGTAAGCACCCATGGTTGCAAAACAAGTTATCTTTGAAGGCCGCGTCCAGGGCGTAGGCTTCCGTTATACCGTCAAAGATTTATCTCGTGGCTTTGATGTCTGTGGATGGGTAAAAAACCTAGCAGATGGAAGTGTAGAAATGCAAGTCATGGGCGAGGCTCCCGAGGTAGAAATCTTTATCAAAGAAATCGCTGAGGAGTCAAACGTCGCCCATCATATTAAGAACCTCACCGCGAGGAACATTCCTTTGTTAGAAAATTGCGCGGGATTTAAAATCGAAAAATAAACTCAGCCACTATGGCTCCATCCCGGGCAATCCTTCGCGTATCTTATCCGAGAAATACGCGGAATCATTCGCAGCGTTTGCCTTAATATTGATTAGTGAAATTTGTTTCAGTTCCGTGAAGGGCAGCGAGGTAGTGATGCCCTTCCTCTCATACAGAAGTTCATCTGCATAACCATTGATTAACATCCGGTAATCCCAAGGTGCCCTCTCACTTGCCGCCCGTTGGTGGCGAATGGCAGTTGTGCAATTATTAGTGATCGCATTATACCATCGCGGTGTTTGATTGAGTTCGTTGATGGTGTGTAGATATTCTATAAAGCTTGCCCTGATGAAGGGGGCCTTGAGCCGATAAAGATATACCTCTTCATTTTTACGGAAATTTGTTCTTACGCGGACTACATCCCGCTCATCTGCCACCACGTAAGTAAGCTCGTATTGCCGATAAAGCCCGCCAATCGCAGAATAGACCTCTCCTCGTTCTGGCCGCGTCTCGATGCTAAAGCAAATATGCCCATCATCCCCGAAGTCATATGAAACAATCGGGTGCGCCATGAATGGAGAACCCCAATAGTTGATAAAAACATCCGCATGTTTCAGGTTGTTTAAATCTAGCCGCCGCGTTTCATAAAATGGCGTAAATTTTGAATCCGTCTGATATTGGAAATTTCGCACATTGTAGATTGTTACGATGGTTCCTTCGATTTCCGCACATGCAGTTTTCGCGACTTCCATTTCCCAATCGCGGAATTGCAATGGCTGCAGCGTAAACCACCAGACCATCGTCAGCATGATCAAGCCTGCTAGCACAAGCTTTGCCCGCCACCGAGGGCGGAGGAATGAACAGATCAACACCGCCGCGCATCCAAACAGTCCTGCTATCCATGGCCTCAGACCCACCATCGGGAAATCAAACCACAAGGCACCGCAAGCCCATAGACTACCAATTCCAAGTAACAGCCATACCACAAGTGCGGAACATGATGAGAGCCATCTATAAAAAATCTGAACAACGTGAGGGGGTGACACTCCATGCAATCTGGTGAAGTCCACCGCAGATGGCAACCTGTTAGATTAATGAGCTTCAGCCAGTGGTCACCCGCACGACCATTCCTTTTTCGATCACAAAATTTAGCCGATTTGGCCTAAAATCCCGCGTCACCGGGAAACGCCTGCCATCTCGTTCTACGATGCGGTGCGGCAGCTCCATTCGATTTGCTGCATCTACGGCCGCAGTTTCTGTGAGGCCAACGAATGAATCAGGAGCGCCAGCAGTGGGCGCGGGTTTTGAGGGCTGTGGATCAGGCATTGGCAAAGAAGATTCAGTAGCCACCTCAGTTTTTTCACGGCTAGGCTGACAGGAAATAAATGCAAGGATTAAAAGACCGCCTATCATTTTCATAAAGGCAAATTCCACTCATATTTCCTGAAGCGCAAACTAAATAATTCCTACCGAGGCGCGATTGATAACTTGTTCTCTCCCAGCCATTTTTCTAATAACTCTGGCCAATGGGATGAATATCCGCCGCCATTCAAGCCATAGCCGTGCCCACCATTGTTAAAGAGATGGCATACTACTGGCACTTTGTTTTCTGCGCAGCGTGCTGCATACTCTAGTGAGTTCCGCGCTGGCACGCCATTATCATCTGCTGAGTGGACGAGAAAACATATTGGAGTCTTGGGTGTGATGCGATGATAGCTCGCCACTTTTGCAATTAAATCCTGCGCAGGGTTTTCACCTAGCAGCCTCCTCTTAGAACCACCGTGGCCCCATGTTTGATCCATGCCGATGACGGGATAGACTAAAATTTGGAAATCCGGGCGGCATGATAGATGATCAATCGCATCACCTATTTCTTGAGAGAATGTTTCATCAAAAAGCGTGGATGCCATGGATGCGAGATGGCCACCTGCCGAAGATCCCATGACTCCGATTTTGTTAGAATCCAAGCCCCACTCCTGTGCGTGGAAACGGGTGGTGCGGATGGCCCGCCGGGCATCTAAGAGAGGCGCAGGGAAATGGAAACCTGCCGCGTCATTTCCACTGACACGATACTTTACGACGATTCCCGCAATGCCGCGCTCACATAACCACCGCGCATAGTCCCGCCCCTCATGGCCGATTGCTAAAATCGAGTAGCCGCCGCCCGGGAATATGACCACTGCAGCGCCACTGCGCTTCCCCTCGGCAGGTAAATAAACCTCGTATGCCGGAATCGCCGTGTCTGTCAGATGTCCCGCTTCCGTGAGGCTCTCAGCTACTTGCACAGCAGCAGCGGCTGGAATTTTATCTGGCCACAACGGAAGCCACTCGGCAGCAGGGCAAAACGTCGTCAAAAAGGCAAACGTCATAAGGCAGTAGGTCACTCGAAAGGCTTTCATAATCATGTAAATTGGTTAGTCGATACGCCCTTGGCCAGCGTGGATCTGTCATGCAGGAAACATTCAAGATCGAGGGCAGCCCCAGCAGGTAATTCTAGCCCCTCAGTTGGTCCAGCCGGGCCATAGACTCGCCCTGCTTTGAGATACCAGCCGGGCAGAAGTTTTCCCCATGTGCCAGCAAGACTACCGCGCTGTTGGGCATCAATTGACTTATTTTTTGGAGGATCTGGCATGGATATGGCGATGATCAGTCCATCGAGTGCAAGGCACGGCAAGTGCAGCCAGCCTTGGCACTCTAAAGGTTCCAAACAACGCGTGCTGAAATCATAGAATACGCTGTATTCGCCATGATCGAGTGCTTGGATGCCTTCCCGCATGGCATCGCCGCCCACCCAGATCCGTGCTGCTGGCTTGGCACGTGTCTCCATTTCAGCTCCATAGGTAGCGCAAAATGCATCGAGCGTGCTTTTGATCCCCAGCGCCTTTAATTCTCCATGTAGGGCGTAAAATTTTGCCTTCCGCTGGAGTCCATTCACTTGGCCAAGTTGATGCGCATTGATCCGCTCCCGCACCACTCCCGGAAAGCGCGTGCTCACCGCCACTGCGGATGCCGCTAACAACCCATCCCGAACTGCCTCTAAGCTTCCCTGCGCAGGCTGAATCGGATTGCCAAATGCGAGCGACAGAGGGTAAGGCAAGTGATAAGGCAATTTCTCAAAAAACCGCCCGCGCTCGAATGAAAAGATCGATCCCCATGAACCATCACACCACAATGGAACAAGGGGCGTGCCAGCCTTTTTTGCAGTCAGCTCAAAGCCCCGCCGTAGCTCGCAAAGCGTCCCGGTGCGAGTCAATTGGCCCTCAGGAAATAGGCACACCACGTCGCCACTTTTTAATCCAGCGATCATCGCGCGAATTGCATCTCGTGGGGCATCTTGGCGGATCGTCACTGTATCGAAAACACCCACAAACGCGCGAATCCATGGCGATGCCATAAACGCAGCATCCATCACAAAACGCACAGGCCGAGGACACGCGGCGGATATGAAAAACGCATCCGCAAACGTGACATGATTCGGCAGCAGCAGCACCCCACCGGTTTTCGCAATGTGCTCTGCGCCCGCCACCCGAATCCGGTAAACCCTACGGATAAATGCCACTCCTATCAAACGGATGACATCGCCCGGCAATTTCCTCAAAAACTGCATGCTGATGCCCCCACATAGCAGACTCACCAATCCCATTTGGAGCGCGAAGCCCTGCGCTGCTGTCATACCAAGCCACTTCGTGCTGAATTCCAAGAGCGCAATCATTCCCACGGCCAGCATCCCGGCAAAGCAGTTTTGTAAATTTACTGCCGCCTGCATTTCACCCCGTTTATCCGCCGGATAGTGGTCTTGTAGCCATGCATTAAGCGGGGCGAGAAACACTGCGGAAAAGAACGCAAGCAGACCCATAGCAATGAGAAAAGCCCAGCCGCCCGGCGTGAGAAATGCAAGCAGCAGCGCAGCCGCCATCATCGCGAGACCTGCCAGAGGCACCCATCCCAGATCGATGCGCTTCCGCAATAGCATCGAGGCAAACCCAAATCCTGCTGCCATTCCCAGTGATGCCGCCACCATAAATTCAGAAGACAGACTGCCAAATCCCTCGCCACCACCTGTCATTTCCTTCGCCACCTTCACGGACCACAGATTGATAAATGACGCAAATCCCCAGAAAAAACCCACTCCCATGGACGCTCGCCGCATCGGCCGATCTGCCCATAGGTCAGATAAGTGCGTGAAATGACTAACTAGCAATTTCCCCGTAAATTTTACCGAACCCTTCGCTGGCACATGGGGCACCATCAGCGCCATCGCCAAGGCAGGCACTGCAAGCAATGTGAGAATCCACAATGGCTGGAACGCTGCGGACCATGCTGCATCGGGACCGCCGCCATTTTTTGAAAATCGATGGTCAAACATCCATCCCGCCAGAATCTGTCCGGCCAGCAATCCAAGCATAGATGCCATTTGCTGGATCCCTGAGGCAAACCCAAGATGCTTGGATCCCAGTAATTCCTTGTTACTACCAATCTTCGCCGGGCTGTAAAATGCTGCCTGCATTGCCAATGCGAAGAAGCCCGCCAGCGCCCATGGTAAATTGCGCATCCACACCGCACCGCAGATCCAACCCAGGATCAGCACTTGGGCGATTGCCGCTCCCAGCATCACGCTGCGCTTAGAAAATCGATCACTCAGCCACCCGGCCAAAGGGGCGAATAATACAAATGGCAACGCGATCATCAGCCCGGCCCAAGACTCCACCGCAAATCCAACTGCCGCTCCCAGCGGAATCAGCGTAAACTGCGCCATCTTGTCATTGAAGGCGTTTTGTGCCTGCTGCACAATCATGTTCCAAAAGCCCACCCACTGGCGGCGGCTAGGTCTGCTTTCAGGCTCCTCCACGGTCATTTCTACAGGAAACTAACCACGACTCGATGTTCCGACAAGACCGACGCAGCACCCCCCAAAAAATTAAGCGCCGCTCCCCCCCCCGGAAGAACGGCGCCTTTGCTTCCTGGGCAGCCGATGAACGGCACTCGGGAAAATTTACAGCGGACTGCTGACACCCATAGAATCGGCGAACGACAACAAGAATGCAAGAGAGCAATTGCCTTAAATTGTGTAGGTAATTCACCCTACATGGTGGTTCTTGGTTCACTCGACTAAGCCATGTCTCATGGCATAACGCGTCAATTCCACATTCGATGCGAGACCCATTTTCTCGGCAATTCGTGCCCGATAGGTGGCCACAGTTTTATCACTCAAAGCTAAAGCCATGCCGATCTCTTTAATGGATTGACCCATCGCAATCAGCTTGAGCACTTCTAACTCACGGTTCGATAAATTTTCATGTAACTCTGCGCCTGTTTCACCCGATACCGCGCCCGCTAGTTGCTCGCCTACTGCTTGGCTTACATAGCGCCCACCACTCAAAATTTTGAGAATCGCCGTTACAATGATCTCAATGCCAGCCGTCTTTGAGACAAAGCCCGAGGCTCCAAGTTTGAGCGCACGCAAAGCATAGTCCTTTTCTGAATGACCGCTGATCATCAAGATCGGCAAACCTAACTTCTGCCGCCTGATGTCCTGAATCAATTCTAAGCCACTGCGCCCTGGCAGGCCAATATCAGCCATTACTAAGTCCCAATCCGCATCCAAGGCCGCTTGCAGTCCCGCTTTCGCATCCTCGGCTTGGCCGATTTCAACACCCTTGAACTTCTCTTTTAAAAGCGCAGCCATGCCGCACCGGATCAGCTCGTGATCATCAACGATTAATATTCTCACAGGAAATAGAACAGGTGGGGGGATGGAGCGTTTCAGCAGGACGAATTGCTACGCCCGGAGAGTCTGTGCTACTTTCTTCCCTTTATGGAACCTTAAATTAGGATTTTTTCAAATCCACGGAATACTTGGGGCCAGCGCAAGTTTGACTCTCAACCCAATGTGGTATTTTCTGCTGAAACATGGCTCTCCCGCAGCTTCTAGCGCCTCTCCAACAAATCATGCTGCGGGATTCACGCGTGAATGGCAAACCCCAAGCCCATCTCGAGCAATTAGAAATTGTTTTTCATCCATTCATTTCTGCCGCTCAGATGGCCCATGCGTGGACCACGCTACTCACTCACACGGAAGTCTTGCAGATGGCTTTCTCGTCACCGGATGACGCGCCCGCCAGTTGGCACTTGGTCGATCAGCACATCTCTTTCATTTCCCCCACCGAGTCACCCGAGCTGCTTAGTGAATGGCTCGAGCAAGATCGAAAAATACCCCTTGTGCTCTCAGACATTCCACCTTGGCGAACCATCTACTGGGCATCTCAGCAACGCCTTGTTTGGACCTTCCACCACGCACTGCTGGACGGACGCTCCATCACAGCCATCGTCGCCCGCTTGCTGGCGCTGCTCGAAGGGAACTACTGTTTCACCGCATGTGCTGTCACCCGTTGGACTCCGCCTGATGCGCCAATGCTGCGCATGGCAGAACAATATTTTCGCGAAAGTTTTCAGGGATATTCACCATCACATACATGTCTTCCACCGCCCCGGCTTCATCCCAAGCAAATTGCCTTCCTTGATCAACATTTAGCGGAGGAACTGGAAACTCTTTCCCAGCAGCTTGAGGTTTCCACCGCCACACTCATCCTTTGGGCGTGGGCACAGTCCGTAGCCTACGTGGCCGAGCAAGCATTTGCCTTTTGCGAGCAAATACGCTGTGGAGCACCCCAATATGATTGCCTCGGATTTACCATGAATACCCTGCCGCTACTCATCCCACAGGCCACCCATGGAAACGAAAAACAGGAAATTCAGGCACTCCGCAAACAGCTCATCTTTCTCCGGCAAATTGAAACCATCTCTCCCAGCAAGCTTCCGTTAGAAATACAACAAATGGCCCTCTCACCTTGGGCCAGCGTAATCATGATCGAGAGTTACTCTATAGAAAACCTCGCGATCACTTACCCAGCAATACGCTCCATCAAACTTCATGAAGCCCCCACCACCAGCCTCACAGCCAGCGCCTACCTCAGCCCACACATCCGCCTCGAAGTAGAAGGCCCCGCAAATCACGAACTACTTACACAGTGGGTGGATATACTAATCCTGCTCGTGCGACATTCTCCCTAGCCGCTCATCCAATTGGGAAAAGGCCCAAAGTCTGCTTTATTTCCGCTGATGCTCTTGCGCTCTGCCATTTTCTTTTCCCATCTTAGCCTCGTCGCTAGCGGGGTGAGCTTCCGCATCGCTACATTTAATATTGGTGCCCATTTAGTGATTCCTCCCGATGGTGGGAATGTTTATTTTGACTATGGCATCGGCCCTCCTGGGCAGATCGACCACGAGCAAGTCCGTGCCGTGCTCGCGCGCATCAATGCAGACGTCGTGGCGCTACAAGAAATACATACAGCAGATGTGAATTCGGGAAATCTCAATGCCTTGGCTGCTTCCCTTGGGTATTCTCACATATATGCAGCTCCCACTACCAATGCCTTTGATACTAGCCTGCGAGTGGCAATCCTCTCAAAATTTCCATTTCTATCAACTGCTGCGATTGGTTCACCCGCAAATTCTAGGGAAATCACTCGGCTATTCCCTGCGGTGAAAGTAGATGTGCCCGGCACAACCCAAGATCCGCTACTTATCTCAGCCCACTTGAAGTCAGGCACTGCCACTGCAGATCGCTTCCGCCGCGCAGTAGAAATGAAACGCCTATCTGATTACCTTAACGCACAAGGTGTCACTGGAAATGATAACTTCATCGTGCTCGGTGATTTTAACCCGTCTTCCATCAACTCCACTTTTTCTGCCGCTCCATCTGGGCTACCCAGCACCTTCGTTCTCGGCCCGGGTATCAGCTACCCAGTAAGATATTCCACCAACATGTTGGCATACTTCTCAAACCCGCTGCCCGTAAGGCTGGATCCTCGCCACTTGAACAATTCACCCAGCACCTTTGGCACCACTAACACCACAGGCTCTGTGTTGGATTTGTTTCTCGTCTCACCAGCCATCGCTAGCCGCACTTATACCACTGAAATCTATAACTCTGCGCTGGATGTTTCTAATAGCCTAGGCCTGCCGAAAGCTGGCTCACCACCTGCCCCAGATACCAGCTCGATGGCCTCAGATCACTACGCAGTTTTTGCCAATCTAGAACTGGATCAAGCATACCCGAATCTCACCGCAACTGTCTCTGCTCCGAGCGTTATGGAGGGCACTAATACTGGCACTGTGAACTTCATCGTCAGCCTCCCCACGGCCCAACTTACTGATACAAATTTTACCATCACATCGGACGATCCTGCTGCGGCCTCGCTAGCGGTAAGCACGGTCGTCATTCCCGCAGGCAGCACCTCCGCATCACTGCCCGTCACCACGCCGCGTAACTTCATCACTGATGGCACTCGCACTGTCACCTTCACCGCAGCAGCCCAAAACTTTACTCAAGCTACAGCAGTGCTTCAAGTCCTCGATGCAGATCCACCCTACACCTTCACTGCTGCTGGCCAAACGATCACCGAAAACTTTACTGGCTTTTCAGGTGCACAAAATCCCGCACCATGGGCGACGGAAGGTGAGCCATGGCGTGGCAGTGACAGCGGTTCAGCAACAAGATTTGGATTTCGTTCCTACGGCAATGCAAATGATGGTTCGCTAGGCTTCCTCGCTGGGAATAATTCCGGAACAACGCAAACGAGATTCGTAAACAGCTCTGCCAAGGTATTAGCAGCAATTGAAATTTCATTCACCGCAGAGCAATGGTCTGCCGTGTTCTCGGGACGGCCTAACACCTTGCGAGTCGAGCTGATCACAGATGCTGGTGCGCTCCCCATTCCAGCACTTAACTTCACGGCTGACACCACACTGCCCACAGGACCGATCACAGGCGGCGCAAGCACGTTGAAAACCGCAATCCTCGGCGGCCTCTCCATTCCGCCCGGTGAGAGCTTTGATTTACGCTTTATTTTCAGCCCTGCCGCGATTCTTCCCAGTGATATTTTCCTTAATGAATTCCATTATGAAAACAGCGGCGCAGATGGAAATGAGTTTGTTGAAATCATTGTAGGCCCCGGCTTTTCCGGTGAGCTTTCAGATATAAATATATTGCTATACAATGGCGAGGTGGCTACAAATGCCACGGTCTATAATACCTTAAATCTTGCATCTGCCTTTACTATAAGCACAACGATCAACGGATATAGGATTCTGTCCACTACACTGCCTCCGAACGGGCTACAGAACGGACTGCGCGATGGATTTGCAGTGGTGAATCAAACAACATCTCAGGTGCTACATCTGCTCTCCTACGGAGGCACCTTCACCACCACCACTGGTCTGGCTGCAGGGATGACATCCACGGCAATCCCAGTTTCACAAAATTCTTCTACCGCCGCGAATTCATCCATTGGCTTGACTGGGACGGGATCCAGCCAGCAAAGTTTCAGCACATGGGCAGCTACAGCAGGCACTAATACCAAAGGGAACATAAATGCAGGCCAGACGCTCACCCCGGTGGCTCTTCCACAAGGCATCGCTTTTGATAATTTGAGCATCACTTTCCTGCTCGACTATGATTTTGATGGCACTCCAGATTTACTCGATCTTGATGATGACGCAGATAGCCAAAGCGACTACGCAGAGCTACTTTTCGGGACAAATCCTTTAGACGCGGCTTCATTTTATCAAGCTTCTCTCTCCCAATCATCACCCACAGTAGCGACGCTTTCCTTCGCGACGCTCACAGGCCGAAACTACACAGTCGAGACAAGCGAAAACCTGCGAGAATGGATCCCATTGATATCGCAAAGTGGCACAGGTTCGCCAGTTTCAATACCTTTCATTCTTACTCCTACAACACCGAGATTTTTTTACCGAGTAGCCGCAAGGTATGAGTAAGTCGAAAACTACAGGTTCTCTACCTCGGCTATTTCATCCGCTTCTAATGGCGGTATAAAGCACGCAAGCGGTTTTACCAAATTGCTTGGTAACGGAAAAACTCTGTCATAGATCCCGGGGACGATTTCATTGGTGTGCAAGTATGCTTCGCGGACCATCTCAAGTTTTGCATCGAGGTTATCTATATGGTGAAGCGCAAAGGCCTCTGGCGTGCGTGGGAGCACTGGCGAGCCAAACTCGAATTGCCCGTGATGACTGCCAATGAGATGAAGAAGGTGCAGGCGGACGCTTTCAGTTGTGGGCTTGAGCGCTTTCCATGATTCAGCTTCTTCAGACTCTATTAGATCTGCCCAGAGTTTATTCACAAGTTCGATACCCAGCGGGATATGACCTAACATTTCCCCATAGATGCTATGAATTTGCGCAAAACCATCTTCCGGGTAGGAGTTTTCCCAAAGCTTCCCACAATCGTGAAATAGAATACCTGCGAGCAGAAGATCACGGTTCAATGTTTCATATACAATGCAAAGTGCCTCAGCAGCACGCATCATCTGCGCCACGTGCTCCACAAGTCCGCCACGGCGGGCGTGGTGGTTCTTACGGGCAGCGGCGGTGCGGCGGAAGCGCGGCCCCATCTGGCTGAGGAAAATTCCACAAAGATCATGGAGGCGGGGATCTTCAACGGAGTCGCAAAGGCGGCGAATTTCGGCGAAATCGCGATCTTGTTTCTCGCGAGTCTCGGGGTCTCCAGCGAGGAAATCCGCGATGGCGATTTCATCAAGATGATGCCACGCAAGGTTGTTAGGATTGACCCCATAAGTGTTTTGCGTCCACTCAGCCTCAAGGCGGACGATGGTGTTTTCCACAAGTGCTGCTGCTGCCTCGTGGAGTGGCGAATCAGACCAAATTTTGAGCGCAAAGTTACCCGTGGCATCTGCGAATACTAATTCAAAATAGGGCTTCCCAACCTTGGTGGTGCGGATCACCCGCGATTGGAGTTGGGCGTGGATAGCTGCGTGAACCGGAATTTCGCCAGATAGTTCTTTGACAGTGGCAATCGTGATAGGAAACATCTTTGTGAATCGAATAGAAAGGTCCTCGATAGTTCAATCGTGAATGTTTTATTTCGCAGCTCTATATCATTCGGATTTGACAAGTTCGATTACCTGCTTCCATGCCCAATCCACGCGATTGCCAACGCCAGCAAGGGCAGTTTTCTGAATCTTCGGGGCGAGCGCTCCTTCTACTACCTCGTCCCAGAAGCTAACTCGTCCATCCTCATCGATCTCAGGCTACATAATCTTCGCAGGCACACTGCGTGCGATCAATGAAGCAAGTTTCGCCTCCATGACTTTTTCTGGAGCCAGTAGCAGCAGCGGCTGTTGCGGATAGCTGCCCAGAGAATGCACGTTCTTGCCCGTGAGGAGAATGCGATCCGCTTCCTCTACACGGGAACCCAGCAGAACTCTCACGTCGGCACCCAATGCCATTTCTCGCAAGAGCTTGGTATTTTGATCACCCATTACGGCCTCGTTGATGGTGCAACCGATTGAATGACCCTTCGGTGCGCTTGGTGCAAGCTCAGTCACGCTCCAACTCGCGCCTGATTGGCTAAATTCTCGCTTAAGCAAATCCTTGCCACTTTTCAAAATGCCTACCGTGAAAAGGGCAGCGCAGCCTGCAAATACACTTCCTCCCGCGACCAGCAATGAAGCTTTCCAGATGCGATTATTATGCAACAGCGCATCAGCCATCAGGCCCAAACCACAGGCAGCAGGAATGATCCATAGACGCCAATCTTCCATCGTTGTACTGAAGATCCCAGCCACTAAAAAGGCGAGGATGGATGCGCGCAGCGCGACTGTGACAAGCCCTTCATTCCGGGGTTCTGTCCACACCCAGAAAAGCACAAACCCAAGCAAGATCACCCCAGACGAAAGCCAACCTTGTTCAACTAAAAACGTCAGGTAGCTATTTACCATTGTGCGGTAGCCTTCTTGACGTTCGAGCGGTTGATACCATTGCATGTATTGCTCGCCGGATTTCCCAGTCCCAAAGCCATGCGCATTCTCCGCTGCCATTTGCAGCGCGCTGTGCCAGAGTTCTATTCGGTTTCCAACTGAGGCATCTTTGCCTAGGGCTTCCGTCGAACGAGCGCCTAACCCGTTCCAAAGTGTGCCCGCGGCGAAAGCAGCTACAAGCAGGAAAGATAGCCAGATTTCGCCGCGTTTTTGCCGTGGTGTATATCGCTTTTTGCCTCGTAAGAACGCTTGCCCCATGAGGTATAGCAAAGCCAACCCTGCCGCAACGAGACCACCCCGGGAAAATGTCATGATAAGGAAATACCACGCGCCTAGTAGCCCACCCGCAGATGCCAGCAGCGAAAGAATCTTTAGCATCGGACGATCAATTTTCCACGATACCTGCCACGAGCACCATAAGAGCGGCACCGCACAGGCGAAAAGCACTGCCGCCTTATTCGGATTCTCAAAGCCATAGCTCCAGCGTAGAGTTTCACCGTAAAAATATTCAACTGGTGTTTCAATGTTCATGGCTCTTCCTCCTTCGTTCCCCACAACTTTGCGATTTCTTCATTTGGAAGATAGATTCGTGAATCCTCTGAAATAGCTTCACGAGCATCCGTCTTATTTGGAAAATACTCCCAATCCTGTCCATCACCCACGAAAGGCATATTTACACCTTGCATCGCCAGCCGTTCCGCCACCGGAGACTGGTTGGACCGGCGCTTGCCAAGATCCTTTCTCGTAAATTCGTCGTAAAATTTAAGAAACTCCATATTTAGGTCATCTGCAGGTTCAAAACCCTCATGCAGCATCCCGAGGTATGAACGGAACAAAGGAGATGCCCCCACTTGCCTCAAGCGGTCCACCACTTCAAGCGATGCATTATAACTCTCATCAGATTCACCAATCGTTACTAACCATGCAACTTGATTGCAGCGGGCATTCGGTGCGTCGAACCAGCTTGATGAATTGATTGCCACCGCCGTCACTCGCTCAGGCACCCACATCGCAAAGCGATGGACAAACTGTGCGCCGCCGGAGAGCCCCTGCATCAGAAGCCGCTCCGTATCAACGGGATACTTTTTAGAAACCTTTTCCAGCGCCTCGAGGGTCGCTTTACCAGAAAATCCTTCAGGATAAAAATATGCCAGCTTCCGATCTCGCGCCACGTTGATGTCTTGTTTGAAGGTGCAAGTGATCACAAACCAATCTCGCTCATCGGCCAATGCCAGCCAGGCAGCGCTACCCGACAATTTTTCAAGCCCATCTTGGCTCAGATGTGGGCACAGAAAAAGCAACCGATACGGCTTTCCTAGTAGGTAATTCTGTGGCAGTCGCAGAAAGAAAGGGATTTCCTTGTTCTCCTCTGAACGTGTCTTCACCGAGAAGTGCTCAACCCGTTCCGGTAAGAACCCGTCAAATGCTGATGGCTTCTCGGCTTTTACCACCCCTACCCCAGCCGCCCATAGCACTAGCCCAGCCACCCAACGTCCCACCAATTTTGATCGCTTCCTTCTCCCCCTCATCGCACCAATTGCACTCCATTCAGGGTTGGTCATTCCCACCGCTTGGGGATGGGCTGCATGCTGAATATTTAACTGCTTCATGATATTGTAGGATTAAGAATTGGGATATAGAAAAGGGTTGAACTGCAAAGGGAATTAGGGAAACTCGACATGAGATAAATTTGGTTTTGCTTTTGTAGAACTTGGCGTTTTTGGATAGTTGGCGGTCCAAATCCCTAAACTTCTACCGCTTCGTAGGAGAGTTAAGAACTCTCTAGCCACTTGGACCTTCAGAAACTCGGATCATTCTTTTTTCCACACCTCTTCCACCGCAGCCGATGGTAGCTTGATCCCCAACCCCTCGGGAATGGTAGTCCGTTCCGCCCACATCACGCTTTTATAGGTCTGAATATCTCTATAGCGTGATCCACGAATTTCTGTCTGTTCTAGCTGCCTTCCAAGCGCTTCCACTGGGTGATCGTTTTTGGCATAATGCGCAAGAAACACCTCCGCCAGATCTGAGGCGGCCCCGGAAAATTGGGCCAGTGGTTAAGCTATGATTGTGGTGTGCGGGGATGGTATTTAAACCGAACCAAACACACACAAATGAAAGCAAAACGCAGAAGACACGACGCCGAATTCAAGGCCCGCGTGGCACTTGAAGCACTC